>JALYFY010000332.1 GCA_030777385.1 Pseudomonadota bacterium
ATCGCCGCGGCAAAGGCCTGAGGGCGTGGCCGAGATTGCCTTGGCTGATGACCACCCAGGGCAGCTCCTGATCGCCTCCTTCAGCCCATTTGTCCCATAGCAACCAAGAGAAGACCATCATCGGCCCTCGACGGCCTAAAGCTGCCAGTCACTTGGCGGAGGGTGCGTTTTCACACGGTCTGTAAGACTTATGCACGGTCGGGAGCGAAGTCTCGACGCCCAGAAGTGCCCCTTAGTTTACAGCTATGCGAGGCCGGTGCGGGCCTCGAGCTTGGCCGCGTCCTCCTTCCGCTCGCTGTAGCGGCTGGTGAGGTAGTCCGACGTGCCCCGGGTCAGGAGGGTGAACTTCACCAGCTCCTCCATCACGTCCACCACGCGGTCGTAGAAGGAGGAGGGCTTCATGCGGCCCTCTTGGTCGAACTCCTGCCAGGCTTTCGCGACCGAGGACTGGTTCGGGATGGTGATCATCCGCATCCAGCGCCCGAGGATGCGCATCTGGTTCACGGCGTTGAACGACTGCGAGCCGCCCGAGACCTGCATGACCGCCAAGGTGCGCCCTTGGGTGGGCCGGACGGCGCCCCCGGGAAGCGGGATCCAGTCGATCTGGGCCTTCATGACCGCGCTCATGGCGCCGTGTCGCTCGGGGCTCGTCCAGACCTGGCCCTCGGACCACAGCATGGCCTCGCGCAGTTCCGAGACTTTGGGATGGTCGGCCGGGGCGTCGTCGGGCAACGGTAGACCGTTCGCGTGGTAGACCCTCGTCTCAGCCCCCAGGGCATCGAGGAGCCGTTGGGCCTCAAAGGTCAGGAAACGGCTATAGGAGCGCTCCCGCAGCGAGCCATAGAGCAGCAGGATACGCGGCTTGTGAGTGGGCGCCGGCGCGGAGAGCCGTGCCTGGTCAGGTCGGTCGAAGACGCCCGAAACCAGGTTTGGCAGGTCAAAGAGGTCAGGGATGTCAGCCAAGGTGCGGCTCGCCCGGACGAACCACCTCGCCGTCCTCCTTGATGAACTCGCCGATGTCAGGGTTCGGCAGGATCTCCAGCACAACCTCAGACGGGCGGGCAAGGCGGATGCCTTTGGGCGTCTCCACAAACGGGCGGTTGATCAGGATCGGGTGCGCCAGCATGGCGTCGATGAGTTGGTTCTCCGTAAGCGATGGATCATCGAGGCTCAGCTCGGCATAAGGCGTGCCCTTCTGCCGGATGGCCTCGCGCACGGTGAGGCCCGCCGCTCCGATCAGCTCGACAAGCCGCTCGCGCGACGGCGGCGCGCTCAGATACTCGATGACCTCGGGTTCCTCGCCGCTCGCGCGGATCATGGCCAGCGTGTTGCGTGAGGTGCCGCAGTCGGGGTTGTGGTAGATGGTGATGAGGTTCGTGGTCACTGGGCGCGCTCCTGTCGGAAGAGCCAGCCGCAGAGCCCCGTCGCGAGGGCGGCACCGACGAACTGGGCCAGGATGAAGGGAAGAACGGACGAGGGCGCGATCCCGGCAAAGGTGTCACTGAGCGCCCGTGCCAGCGTCACCGCCGGATTGGCGAAGGACGTCGAGGCGGTGAACCAGTAGGCCGAGGTGATGTAGAGCCCGACGATAAGGGGCGTGGCCTCAGACCGGAAGCGTAGAGAGCCCAGGATCGCGGCCACAAGGCCGAAGGTGGCCACCGCCTCAGAGAAAGCTTGAGCCAGCCCGTCGCGACCCGTGGTGGAGATCTGTAGCAGCGGCTCCGCAAACATCGCGTGCGCCGTCCAGACCCCCAGGACCGCGCCGGTGATCTGCGCGGCGATATAGGGCAGCGCGTCGCGCGGGGGGAACTCCCGGCGCAGGACGAAGGTCAAGGTGACAGCTGGGTTGAAGTGCGCGCCCGAGAGTGGCCCCAACATGGTGATGAGCACCACGAGGCCCGCCCCGGTGGCGAGCGTGTTGCCGAGAAGCGCGATGGCGACGTTCCCGCCCGAGAGGCGCTCGCCCATGATGCCCGAGCCGATGACGATGGTGAGGAGGAGCCCGGTCCCTAACGCCTCGGCCACCAGACGGCGGGTCAGGTCGAACGACTCGCGAGGGGGCTCTAGCGAAGCGTACGACACATCAGCACCGCCGAAGAAGGGCAAAGACCTTGAAACTGGCGGCTCTCCCGCACAGCGGTCGGTGCTTCAGCCCGGTCCGCGGTGATCCAACCTAAGGTCGCGAAGAAGGGGGCCGCTGACGTGGTGAGGAGCCAAACCCGCTCCGCTCCCTTGCTCTGGGCTTCTTCGACCAGCGCGCGAACGAGGTGGCGGCCCAAGCCCCAGTTGCGAAGAGCCTCCTGGACCACGACCGATCGAAGCATCACGTCGGCCCCGCTCCCGTCGAGACCTCCGAAAGCCAAGGGCTCGTGCCCGTCATGCAGGGCATAGAAGCGGCCTCCTTCGGCCAGGTCGTCAGTTGGCAGCCGGGCTGAGACCAGCGCAGCAAGCAGCGCGGCATGGTCTCCGCTTCCTGGTGTCAGCGGGCGCACGGAAAGGCCCATCATGCCGTCGGGTCCTGCGTGTCGGCCATATGACTGATTTCCAGCATGTGGGTCCGGAGGGCTTGGTCCGTCAGGGCTCCAATGGGCAGCGCAAGGAACAGGGCAATTCGACGGCTGAGTTGCTTGTAGGCTTCCCCGAAGGCTAGGGCGACCTCCGCCTCGGAGCCCTCCGCAGCGGCGGGGTCGGGGATGCCCCAATGCGCCGTGACGGGCTTGCCCGGCCAGACCGGGCAGACCTCGCCCGCGGCGTTGTCGCAGACCGTGACAATGAAATCGAGCGGAGGCGCTCCGGCTGCCGCGAACTCGTCCCAAGACTTTGACCGCAGACCCTCGGTCGGGTGGCCCAGTTTCTCGAGCATCCTCAGCGCCTGGGGATGGACCGCACCTTTGGGCTGAGATCCGGCCGAGTAGGCCCTGAAGCGGCCTGCGCAGTCCTTGTTCAGGATGGCCTCAGCCAAGATGGAGCGGGCCGAGTTGCCCGTGCAGAGGATGAGGACGTTGTAGACGCGATCGGTCATGAGCGGACCTCCTGAGGGGCGCAGCAGGGCGTGAGTTCAGCGACAAGAGGAGCGCAGAGAGCGGCGTTGCCGCCGCAGCAGTCCTTGAGGAGGAACAGGGTCAGGTCGCGAAAGCAGTCGAGGCGCGCGCGGTAGATGATCGAGCGGCTGTGCCGCTCACCCTTGATCAGCCCAGCCCGCGAAAGGGTCGCCAGATGCGCTGACATGGTGTTCTGCGGCACCTCGAGGGCACGGGCCAGTTCGCCCGCCGGAAGGCCCTCGGGCTCGTGCCGGACCAGAAGCCGGAAGGTCTCAAGGCGCGTCGGCTGGGCGAGGGCGGCAAG
>JALYFY010000333.1 GCA_030777385.1 Pseudomonadota bacterium
AATGCGACAGGAGCGCGATCTTGGGCTCCATGCCGAGGCGGCGCACGTGGCTGGCGCAGGCGATCGTCATATCGGCGATCTCCTCGGCGGTCGGATCGAACTGCACATGGGTGTCGGCCAGGAAGTAAGCGCCCTTCGAGGTGATGACGAGGGACAGGGCCGCCATCTCGTGCACGCCGGGAGCAAGGCCGATGATGTCCTTGATGTGCTTGACCCGGGACTGGAAGCGCCCTTCCAGGCCGCAGATCAGCGCATCCGCGTCCCCTCTTCTGACGGCAAGCGCGCCGATGACGGTGCTGTTGGTGCGCACCAGGGTTCTGGCTGCATCCGGCGTGATGCCCTTGCGCCCCGCAGCCTCCACGTAGGTGGCCACGTAATCGCGATAGCGAGGATCGTCCTCCGGGTTCACCAGCTCGAAATGCCGTCCGATCTCCATGGAGAGGCCGAAGCGCTTGATGCGCGCCTCCACCACGTTCGGACGGCCGATCAGGGTCGGCTTGGCGATGCCTTCCTCGACAATGACCTGCACAGCTCGCAGAACGCGCTCATCCTCGCCCTCCGCATAGATCACGCGCTTCGGGTTCGCCTTCGCCTGGGAGAACAGCGGCTTCATGATGAAACCGGAGCGGAACACGAAGCGTCCGAGCGACTCCGCATAGGCCTCGAGATCCTCCAGCGGCCGCGTAGCCACCCCGGAATCCATGGCAGCCTGCGCCACAGCCGGCGCGATGCGCAGGATGAGCCGCGGGTCGAATGGGCTCGGGATCAGGGACTTGCGCCCGAAGGGATGCGCCTCGCCGCCATAGGCGCGCGCCACCACCTCGGACGGCGCCTCGCGAGCCAGGCCTGCGATGGCCTTCACGGCGGCAGCCTTCATCTCCTCGTTGATGGTGGTGGCGCCCACATCGAGCGCGCCGCGGAAGATGTAAGGGAAGCACAGGACGTTGTTGACCTGGTTCGGATAATCCGAGCGCCCGGTGCAGATCATTGCGTCGGGGCGCGCAGCTTCCGCCTCCTCCGGCATGATCTCCGGATAGGGATTGGCGAGCGCCATGATGAGCGGACGCGGGGCCATCTGAGCCAGCAGCTCCGGCTTGAGCACGCCGCCTGCGGAAAGGCCGAGGAACACGTCCGCATCCGGGATCACGTCGGCGAGGGTGCGCGCATCGGTATCTTGAGCATAGACCGACTTCCAGCGGTCCATGAGCTCGTTGCGGCCCTCGTGCACAACGCCCTTGATGTCCGTGACCCAGATGTTCTCGCGCTTGGCACCGAGAGAGACCAGAAGGTTGAGGCAGGCGAGCGCAGCGGCGCCCGCGCCGGAGGTGACGATCTTCACCTCCTCGATGCGCTTGCCCGCTAACTCAAGCGCGTTCGTCACGGCAGCGCCCACGATGATGGCGGTGCCGTGCTGATCGTCGTGGAAGACCGGGATGCCCATTCGGCTTTTAAGCCGCTCCTCAACCTCGAAGCTTTCCGGGGCCTTGATGTCCTCGAGGTTGATGCCGCCGAAGGTTGGCTCCAACGCGGCGATCACCTCGACGAGCTTGTCAACGTTGTTCTCGGCGACCTCAATGTCGAACACGTCGATGCCGGAGAACTTCTTGAACAGGACCGCCTTGCCCTCCATCACGGGCTTGGAGGCGAGCGGGCCGATGTCGCCAAGGCCCAGAACGGCCGTGCCGTTGGAGATTACGGCGACGAGATTCTGTCGGGAGGTGAGATTGGCGGCCTCGGCGGGGTCGGCGGCAATCGCTTCACAGGGTGCGGCCACGCCGGGCGAATAGGCTAAAGCCAGGTCGCGCTGGTTGCCGAGGGGCTTCGTCGGCTGGATCTCGAGCTTTCCGGGGCGCGGGTAGCGATGGTAGAACATCGCCCCTGTTTTCAGATCCTGCGAGATGTTGTCTCCCATCCCCGACGCTCCTTGCACTGACCATAACGCTCCGGAGACTTGTGCGCGCCCCGTCCCCCGCCGTCAATGTTCTTGTCTGACGGGCGAGGCGCGACAATAAAACTTCGGCGGCGCAGGGGCGCCGCCGAAGGTCGGAACAGGGATCGCTCCGCCGCGACTTATTTCTCCGGCAGATTCAGCCGGATGTGCAGCTCGCGCAGCTGCTTGGGCGTCACGTCGGAGGGGGCGCCGAGGAGCAGGTCTTCGGCCTTCTGATTCATGGGGAAGATGGTGATCTCGCGCAGGTTCTGCGCGCCGCAGAGCAGCATCACGATGCGGTCCACGCCCGCCGCCATGCCGCCGTGGGGCGGTGCGCCGTACTGGAAGGCGCGGTACATGCCGCCGAACTGCTCCATGACCTCCTTCTCGCCGTAGCCGGCGATCTCGAAGGCCTTCACCATCCGGTCGGGACGGTGGTTGCGGATGCTCCCTGAGGCCATCTCGTAGCCGTTGCAGACCAGATCGTACTGGAAGGCCGTGATCTTGAGGATCGTGTCCTTGTCAGCCGGGTCGAGGGCCATGAAGGCGTCATGGTCGAAATTCGCCATGGAGAACGGGTTATGGGAGAAGTCGATCTTCTTCTCGTCCTCGTTCCACTCGTATTGCGGGAAGTCGACGATCCAGCAGAACTCGTAGCGGTCCTTGTCGATGAGGCCGAGCTCGTCGCCGATGCGCGTGCGTGCCTTGCCGGCAAGCAACGCCGCCTTGTCCTCGGCGCCGGCCGAGAAGAACACCGCGTCGCCCGCCTTGATGCCGGCCTTCTCGCGGATCACGGCCTGGGCGGCCTCCGGAATGAACTTGGCGATCGGCCCCTTGGCCACGATCTGGCCGCCCTCTTCCTCGAACACGATGTAGCCGAGGCCGGGCGCACCTTCCGTGCGGGCCCAGTCGTTGAGCTTGTCGAAGAAGGAGCGCGGCTGCGAGGCGGCGCCCGTGGCCGGAATGGCGCGCACGACGCCGCCGGACTTGATGACGTTCTTGAACGCGTTGAAGGTCACGTCCTCGCGGGTGAACACCTCCGACACATCGGCAATGATCAGCGGGTTGCGCAGGTCCGGCTTGTCGTTGCCGTATTTCAGCATCGACTCGAAATACGGAATGCGCGGAAACACGTCCGTCACCGGCTTGCCGTCCGCGAATTCCTTGAAGGTGTCGCGGATCACCGGCTCCATGGTCTGGAAGATGTCTTCCTGGGTGACGAAGCTCATCTCCACGTCGAGCTGGTAGAACTCGCCCGGCAGGCGGTCGGCGCGCGGGTCCTCGTCGCGGAAGCAGGGGGCGAGCTGGAAGTACCGGTCGAAGCCGGAGATCATGATCAGCTGCTTGAACTGCTGCGG
>JALYFY010000334.1 GCA_030777385.1 Pseudomonadota bacterium
CCTCTGCGGCATCTGCGAGCGCGTAGCGCTGCCCGATGGTGGGTTTCAGAACGCCCCTTGCAACCAGATCGAACACGGCTGAGGACGCTGCTGCGTACTCCTCCGGCGAGCTGCTGTAGGTCACGAGGGTGGGGCGGGTGAAATACAGGGAGCCCTTCTTCTGGAGAAGGGAGGCTTCGACGGGCGGCGGCGGCCCGGAGGTCGCTCCGAACGAGACGAAGACCCCGCGCGGCGCCAAGCAGTCGATCGAAGTGTCGAACGTGGCTTTTCCAACCGAGTCGAAGACGACCGGAACACCTCTCCCGCCGGTGATCTCCTTGACGCGCGCCAGGATGTCCTCGCGGTTGCGGTCGATCACCTCCGCGTAGCCGCTGGCGCGAGCCTGTTCGCATTTCTCCTCGCCGCCGGCGACCCCGATGAGCCTGATGCCGAGATGCTTCGCCCATTGGCCAGCCAGCAGCCCGACCCCGCCGGCCGCAGCATACATGAGCGCAAAGTCGCCGGCCTTGAGGCTGACGCAGCGGTTGAGAAGGTACTCGACCGTCATTCCCTTCAGGAGCACGGCGGCGGCGTCTTCGTCGCTGACGCCGTCAGGAATCCTGACGCGACGGGCCGTCGGCATGATGCGCCGGTCCGCATAGGCGCCCGGCTCGCCGCCCTGGTAGGCGACCCGGTCTCCCTCGCGGAAGGCTGTGACATCCGCGCCGACGGCCTCGACGGTACCGGCCGCCTCGCTGCCGCATCCGCTGGGCAAGGGCAGGGGATAGGCGCCGGAGCGGTGGTAGACGTCCAGGAAGTTCAGGCCGCAGGCAGTCTGCCGGATCAGGACCTGTCCAGGACCTGGCGAACCGATCTCCATCTCCTGAAGCTGGAGGACATCGGGGCCACCTTGGGTGCTTATACGGATTGCATGGGCTATCACTCTATCGTCTCCGGTAATCAGGCTATGACGGACATGTTTTCGAGCACGTCGAGCACGCGTCGGCGCGAGCTCTCGATATGATCGCGCGCCAGCGCCACGGATTGTCGCTTATCACGTTTCTGGATCGCCTGGATGATCGCGCAGTGCTCAGCGACGAAGTCGGCAAGGCTGAGTTGGCTGCTGTGGGTCACGCTGACATAGGTCAGCCGTTCGTACTGCTCGATGGCCTCGCAGCCCACGCGGGCCAGGCGTGAGTTTCCGCAATTGGCCGCAATGAAGCCGTGGAAGGCGCTGTTGTACTCGATCCAGTCGGGCAGTTCGATCGGCGAGGGCAGGGTGCGGAAGGCATCCAGCGTTGCAAGGACCTCGTTCGAGGCTGTCTCGATGAGGCGGACGATGCTCTCCCGTTCCAGGATCTGGCGCATCTCATAGAGTTCGCGCGCATCCGTGAGGGAGATGCGTTTCACCCGGTATCCCTTGCGCGGCATCACCTCGATGAGGTTCTGCTCCTCGAGCTTGAGCAGGGCGTCGCGAATGGGCGATTTGCTGACCTGATAAAGTTCGGCGAGCTGGCGCTCCTGGATCTGCGCGCCGGGGCGCAGGGCGCACGACAGGATCGCCGCACGAAGCCGCTGATAGACGCTCGTCCGCACCAGCAGGGGGGAATCATCTGCTCCTTCGAGCACGCAACGCTCCCTTCGTGTCACTCTCGCCGCGATAGCACTAGCCACTGATATTCCAGACAATCGACTTCCGTCAATGGCGGATAATGCAAATGCTCTGCTTGATATGGCGCTTAAGAGCCAGTTGACAATTCGGTTTCAAAGGGTGGAATATCAGCAGGGTTCCTGAACTGGGAGGCCGAGATGACATGAAGGCTGCTCTACCGGCTGCGCCAAGGCTTATGTCTCTGCTGAGAGCAGGCTTGTCCGGATGGGCCGCAAGAGCGCTACTTGCGCCGGAGCAGGGCCAACTCTCTTATGATGCGGTGAGCTTGTTTCACTTGGTAGCGACGCCGGTGATTGGACCATGCCAATTCGATCAGGAATCATGATGCGAGTAATCAGAAATGATTATTTCGTCGCATTTCTCGCGCAAGCCTAAGCTTCTTCCAAGCAGAGAAGAAGCGGACAAGCGAAGCTAAACGCATCGAAGCCGATCCGGGGCTAGCCCGGCACATGCCAGACGAAGAAGTCTTCGAGCGCTCACAAGATGCCGACAAGCACATGAAGTGCGATTTATGGGAGGAGATCAAAGTCTCATGAGGATTATCACTCAAGCATCCGCAATCGCTCTGGCCGCGCTCGCGGTCGGATTCGCCACGTCGGCCAGCGCTGAGAACATAAGGCTGCGCATCGCGTCGGGCCATCCTGCGGTCAACACCTACGTCAACCTGATGCAGACCTTCTTCGTGCCCGAGGTGACGAAGCGGGTTGCAGAGCGGACCAGTCACAAGGTCGAGTTCATAGAGGGCTATGGCGGCTCCATGGTGAAGGTGGCCGACACGCTCGAAGGCGTCCAGTCCGGCATCATCGATATCGGCGGCTACTGCCTCTGCTTCGAGCCGTCGAACCTGCCGCTGCATGCTTTCCAGGTGATGCTGCCCTTCGGCACCATGAGCGCCGACAAGAGCGTCAAGCTGGCCAGGACCGTGTATGACAAGGTCCCGTACATGACCAAGGTCTTCGAGGACAAGTTCGGCCAGAAGCACCTCGCGGCGATTGCCGACAACGGTTACAACCTGACGACCACCTTCGACTGGAACACCGTCGCGGATCTCAAGGGCCGCAAGCTTGCGGGCGCGGGCCTTAACCTGAAATGGCTGGAATTTGCGGGCGCGGTGCCCGTCCAATCGTCCCTGCCCGAGGCTTATACTGCAATGCAGACCGGCGTCTATAACGGGTGGATCATGTTTCCCTCTGGCGTCGTGAACTTCAAGCTGCACGAGGTTTCGCCCTACTATACCGAGATCGGATTCGGCTCGATCACCTGGCACGCCCTCACGATCAACCGCAATCGCTTCAACCGCCTGCCGAAAGAGGTTCAGGACATCATCGTCGAGGTGGCGCGGGAATACGAGGCCAAGACCGGCACGGTCAACGACGAGAACTATCCCAAGCAGGTCGAGCAGTTGAGGGAGCTCGGCGCGAAGGTGAAGTCCCTGCCTGACAGCGTCCGGACCGATTGGGCCACCTCGCTCAAGGATTGGCCCAAGGACAAGGCCGCGGAGCTCGACAAGGCGGGCCTCCCCGGAACGCAGGTTCTCGAACTCACGATCGAAGAGGCCGAGAAGCTTGGTCACAAGTGGCCGGTCCGGTATCAAGTGAAGTGAAGGCCTGAAGGATAGACTCCACTCGCCCGGGACCTATACCTCGTAGGTCCCGGGCGCCGTTTGCATGATTCCGGTCAACAGGTGTTCTTGTGATGATTGATCAAGGTCTGTACTGGATCGCCAAGGCTCTGCTCGTACTGGCGTCGTTCTTGGCCTTTTTGCTGTCTTTCGTCGTCGTCGCGGATGTCATCGGCCGGGTTGCCTTCAGCACTCCCCTCCAAGGGACCCCGGAACTCGTTTCATCATCGATCGTCATCATCTGCTATCTCCAGGCAGTCTATGCGATCCTCAGCGGCGGCATGATGCATGTCGATGCAATCACGGGGCGTATGCCGGCCCGTATACAGGGCGTGCTCGGCGCCCTTGCCTGTGTTCTCGGCATCTTCCTGTTCAGCATCATCTTCTGGGGCAGCATCGACGGTTTCATCCATGCCCTGGAAAGCGGCGAGTACGAGGGTGAGGG
>JALYFY010000335.1 GCA_030777385.1 Pseudomonadota bacterium
GCCTCGTTCAGCTCCACGGCGCGCATGGTTCCGAAAGGCGGATCCTCCTGAAGCCCGGTCACGTAATCAGCCTTGCGGGTGATCGGCAGACGGCGGAGATCCTCGAACCTCTTGAAGTCCGCCGCCGAGAACCTGGCCTGCTTAAAGATGTTCCCGTAATGAGCGCTCTTGGCCTCAACACGGGCAAGCTGCTTCTTCAGGGCGCTGAGCTGGAACTCCTCGATCTGATCCCGGGACCATGTCTCGACCGGATCCCAGATGTCATTGGAGTACGGGCCAGTCATTTGAACATTCACGGCTGGGCTCCTTTTAGAATTCCGCGCATGGCGAATCCAGTCAGGGTGCGGGCGATCTCAGCGATGTCCTCCGCCGTCTGAAGACGGCGCGGCACGTACCATACGGTGAGCCAGTTTAGGGCTCCAAAGAATGGCTTCGTCGCGAGGCGCGGCGGAAGGTCCACGAAGAGACCAGCGCGTATTCCATCGTCGATCACTTCAGCGAAGATCTGCTCGTAGTCGTCGCGCAGGCGGATGATCGAGCGCAGGGTCTTGGCATGTCGTGCGGCGACGGCGCCGAGAAGCTCCCGCTCTAAACCCCGAACCGCGACCTTCTGCATGGGCAGATCCTCCATGAGGATTGTTGTGTGGCGCAACGCCATCGCCTCTAGGCGCTCGGCGGCATTGCCCGGTCTTTTGGCGATCGGCTCGATCTCGCGGATCAGCTTTTCCATGGCGGCCGTCTGCACGTCGAAGTACAGCTCTGCCTTGCTGCCATAGTAGTGATAGATCCGTCCCTTGGTCGCGCCCAGCCGCTCGGCCACAGCGTCGATGGACGTAGCCGCGAAGCCGAACTCCATGAACACCTCGGCTGCAGCGTGGACGATCTCGTCTCGTGCCTCGCTGCCGGTCAGCGATATAAGGGAAGAGGTGGTTGCGTCCATCAGGCGCTCCGTCTGTGCGAGGTTTCGCCCTGCGCTGCGGCAGTGGCATCCTCAACTTCCTTGCGCACTGCGCGCGCCAGCACAAGACGCTGAACCTCGGATGTCCCCTCATAGATTTCTAGAACGCGCTGGTCGCGATAGAGCCGCTCGGCTACATTCGGCTTGCAGTAACCGAAGCCGCCCCAGATCTGCACCGCGGCGTCCGCGGCCCTGTGGGCCACTTCCGACGCGAAAAGCTTGGCCATTGCCCCAAGATTGGCAACGTCTCGCCCTTCGTCATAAGCCTTGGCGGCCTCGTAGAGCATCATGCGGGCTGCGGAGATTTCGACAGCCATGTCCGCGAGCTTGAAGCCGATGCCCTGGTTATCGATGATTGCCTGCCCGAAGGCCTTGCGTTCGACGGCGCGCCGTGAGGCCTCGCGGTAGGCGGCAAGTGCCAGCCCGAGGGATTGAGCGGCCACCATAACGCGGCCCACATTGAGCGTCTGGAAGGCTAGGCGGAGAGCCCGATTGACGTCGCCGATCCGTGCGTCATCCGACACTACGACATCGAGCTTCAGGTTCGAGGTCTGGGTGCCGCGAATGCCCATCTTATCGGAGAGCTCGTCGATGACTGCACCCTCCTGCTCTTTGTCGACCATGAAGGCGGATATCCCCCGGCTACCAGCAGACGGATCGGTCTTGGCGAAAACCACGTAGTAACGTGACGCGCCGCCGTTGCCGATCCAGTACTTCTCGCCCCTGATCCGCCATCCGTCACCCTCGCGTACGGCAGTCGCCGTGATGGCCGCGGCATCGGAGCCCGCCTCGCGCTCCGACAAGGCAAAACTCGTGGCGACGCCCTTGGTCATCTCTCCGAGATAGAGCTGCTTCTGGTCCTCGCGGCCCGCCAGCAGCACCGGAAACGCGCCGAGCTGATAGGCGCAGAGGATCGCGGCAGTTGAGGAACAGCCCGAGCCGACCCGCTCGACCACGGCAACCGTGGAGGTCAGGCTCGCGCCCGCGCCGCCATAGGCCTCTGGGATGAAGAGGCCAGCAAGATTATTGTCCACAAGGCGGCGGACATTCTCCCACGGGTATCGCTGCTCTCGGTCGAGTTCATCGGTCAGAGGAGCAAAGTGGTCGTCGGACAGCTGCGCGGCCAAGGATTGCCAGCGTTGTGCCTCAGCGTCGATGGCAGGTTGCCAAATAAGCGTCATGACTTAGCTCCTCTCGGGAATGGGTTTGCCGATCGGCGTGGCGCGTCGGGTAACAAGGTCCCGTAACGACGCTATAATTCCGTATATCCCGTTGGGCAGGAAGGCGAGTGTGAGAATGAGGACGCTGCCGAGAATGATCTTGTCCACATAGCCACCGAAGGAAAAAAACTTCTCCTGCATCTGGATCAATGCGACGCCGAGCAGGGGCCCGAGCAGTAGACGGCGCCCCATCACCACGACGGCAGTCAGCATGAGGATGAGGAAATAGGTCTCCAGCACGTCCGCGCTGATATAGGCCCGCTGGTAAGCATAGAGCCATCCAGCAGAGGCCGTGATCGGAGCGGAGACGAGAAAGACCTGGAGGCGAATGCGCTGGGGATCAACGCCCGATGTTATAGCAAGGCGCTGATTGAGATGCACCATCATGGCTGCCTGTCCCAGCTTGGAGCGACGGAAGGCCGACACAAGATAGATCGCCGCGATCAGCAGCAGATAGGCGACGGGCCAGAGTTCCTGGTCGTTGCGAGCCGTGAAGCCCATCCAGGACAGCTCGAAGGCCGGAATGCCTCTCAG
>JALYFY010000336.1 GCA_030777385.1 Pseudomonadota bacterium
CCTTCGTTGACCGGATCGATCCCTTCGTAGAAGGCGGTCTCCGGATCGAGATACTGCGTCAGCGGGACCGCCATGCGGCCGATCCCGCAGCCGATGTCGAGGACCCGGTCGGACGGCTTGAGTTCGCCAAGCCTGACATAATGCCCGAGATACTCAACCCCGATGGCCCGGTAGTCGCCGTCGCCGACGAATACGCTTTCAGGAGCGGGAGCCGGCAAGGCATCGTTCCGGGCGATCTCGTCCATCAATCGGGAGAGGCGCGCTTCCTCATCGGCGGAGATGAGGAACTCCGGATCACCGGCTCGGATGTCGAAATGAGCATTCATATCGCTGCGCTCCTGATTTTTCGTTGGCGGCCGGCCTGCATGATCCCGGTCATGAGATCGCCCCAACGCTCCGTGTGCAGAGCGCAGTTGTATTGCCAGGCGATGCCGCGCATGTATTCGGCATTGAGGGACATCGACTTGCGCTCGAGGTGATAGAGCTCGACATCCGGCGAGTACGCGATCTTGCGATCAGTCATGGCGATCTTGAGGCAGAGATCGCTGTCCTCGTAGTCACCGACCACATAATCCTCGGTGAAGCCGCCAACGGCTTCGAAAACAGCGCGTGGCGTGACGATGCAGGCTCCGGTGACGGCTGGAACCAGACGCTCTTCGCAGGCAGGCGCATAGTCGCGCGGCATGCCCTTGTGGAAGTGCTGATTGAGCCAGCGTCCCTGGTGATCTTTCGAAAAATACATTCCGGCGTGCTGGATCGATCCGTCCTCGAACAGGAGCTTCGGACCGACCGCGCCGATCCGTCGCCGGCCGTTCAGGCGCGCCACCAGACGATCGAGCCAGCCTGGTCCGGTGGGAATGACGTCGGAATTGACGAGCGCCAGAACATCGCCCCGCGACAGGGACACGCCGACATTGTTCGCGCGTGCATAACCGCCGTTGCGTTCCATAATCGCAAGGGTCATCGGAAGGCCGTAGACGAGGTGAAGGCCTCCCAGCAGGTGGCCGACCTCCTGAGCCTGCTCCGGAGAATCGAGAACATAGATCAGCTCCGCATTCACCTTGAACCATGGATCCGTTGCGAAGGCGGCGATCTGGAAACGCAGGAAGTCCAGAGCCTTGTACAGAGGAACGATCACCGAGACCTTCGGACGCGGCAGCGGTGAGCCGATCACCTGCACAATCGGACTCCCGACCTTCTCCTTCGCCTGATCGTGCAGGTTCGCAATGACGGGAGCCAGGACCTTCGCCAGAATGGTCTCATCGACATGCTGGGGCGGGATGGCCCTCAAGGCGGCGGCTCGCGCCTCCACGGGATCCGCAGGCTGAAGCTTCGGCACCAGGGGATGGCCGGCCCCGGATTTCAGGCGCAGCTGAAACCGCGGCTGCAGGAGCGGCACACGGTCGACCGAGGCGGGTGCGAGCACGGCAAAGCCCGTCGCGGGCAGGCGCGACCCCTTGGAAGGCCCGGCCACTTCCACCGGAAACCGGTAAAGATCGTCCGTCAGATCCTCAACGCCGTTGGAGAACCCGACCGCTTCAATGCCGGCGAACAGCCCGACCGGGTCGCGGTACCAGCCAGTGACGAGAGTCCCGGCCACCGTGGACAGGGCCGATACGATCTCGGCGGAGGGTGTCGCAAGACCGCTCGAGACACGAGCCGGCGGCAAGGGCGAGCGCAACTGAACCTCAAGGGCGAGCGCCTCTCCTGCGGCGGAACCATCGGCGATTTCGGCCAGGAGATATTCGCGCAGGCCCAGTGCGGTCTCGGCATGCTCGCGGAACCAACGTTCGATCGAGGGGAGCGCGGTGTCCGGTCGGGACAGCCTGCGCACCGACAGGCCGTCAGGGCCGATCAGAACCAGCAACCCGTCACGCGCCGGCAGCACGCCGCGTTCAGCCATGAAGTGGACGGCGTCCCTCTCGCCTCGGGATGATGAAACCTTGTGCGGACGGGTCGGGATGCGGACCGGACCTTCGCTGCCGAGGGCATAGATCGCATCGATCTTTCCGAAGGCTGAGGAGAGGGAGGTTCGGAGAAGAACGTGATGCTGGGCAATCGATGCAACGGCGACGGCCCGGCTGGGATTGGGCGTGATGTGAGCCAGAATCTCATGCAGGATCCGGATGAACGTCCGGCACCGCTGCAGGCGGAACATCACACTCCAGACATTGAAGAGTGCCGAGACGAGCGCGACGCATCCGGAGCCATCGATGCCCTCAAGGAGAGCCTCCGGCCTGACCAATGAGATTTCCTCATCCGGCTCCACAAGGAGATCGGCTCGCATGCCGACGGGGCCCGTCGACAGTTCCACGTCGAGTGCAAGGGCATCGGGCCTGCGAAGGACCCAGAACAAACGGACGCCACCATCGGTGCGGGCGAGCCTCAGGGATGCAA
>JALYFY010000337.1 GCA_030777385.1 Pseudomonadota bacterium
GGCCAGGGTCGATGCCGCGCGACGCCGCCTCAGGGCCGGCTCTCCGACCGCGGCGAAACCCTCGCCTCTCATGCCCGTCGCCCGCAGGAGCCTGCGGCCGGCTTCGGCCTTGGCGGCCTCCGCCTCGCTCGGCAACAGCACACCCCGGGCAAGGTCCCGCTCGATCTCGGCGATCTGCTCGCGGTAGAACTGGGTGTCCGGATCCGCTTGGCGCCCGACGGCATAGTGTCGGGACAGCGGCCACAGAACCGCCATCACGGCCGCCGCCGTCATCGCCAGGAGAATGATCCAGATCACCATAAAGTCCTATTTACTGCGTGTCCTCCTCAAGCACGACGGTGGCACGGTGTCACGCGTAAATGTCCTTACGTCTGGCTCCTATCCCCCGGGAGTTCAAGGATCGCCCGCAGGCCGCCCATGGGGGAGGCGTCGAGCCTCAGCGAGCCGCGATATAGGGCCGCCAGGTCGCTGACGATGGACAGACCCAGGCCGGAGCCGGGCTTCGTCTCGTCGAGACGGCGGCCGCGTTTGAGCATCTCCTCCCGCGCCGCCTCGGCCAAGCCCGGCCCGTCGTCGTCGATGAGCAAGCGAAAGCGGGGGCGGTCGTCCTCACGCAGGGTCTCGACCGACACGACCACCTTGCGCGAGGCCCATTTCGCCGCATTGTCGATGAGGTTGCCGGCCATCTCCTCCAGATCCTGCCTTTCGCCCCGGAAGCGCAGGTCCGTCGGGACTGCCAGCTCGACCTCCAGATCCTTGTCCCGGTAGATCTTGGCGAAGGTGCGGGCGAGGCCCGCGATGACGGGCTCGGCCTCCGTCAGCGTGCCCAGGGTTCCGGCAAGCGCCGCAGCTCTCGCCCGGTCGAGATAGTAGTTGACCTGGTCGCGCATGAGGGCAGCCTGCTCGCGCACCCTGGCGGCCACCTCGTCCGGCGCATTTTCCGCCTCGTTCATGATGATGCTGAGCGGAGTCTTAAGCGCATGGGCAAGATTGCCCACCTGGGTGCGGGCGCGCTCCAGGATCTCCCGGTTGGTGTCGAGCAGCAGGTTCAACTCGCTAGCGAGCGGCGAGATATCCCGGGGGTACTCGCCCACGATGCGCTCCGCCTCCCCCTGCCGGATCGCGCCGAGCGCGCTGCGCAGATTGGCGAGCGGCCGCAGACCGAAGCGGATCTGGAGCAGCGTGGTGAAGCCCAGGGCTAAGCCCAGCAGCGCAAAGGTGACGGTAAGCGCAAAGATGAAGTCCCGCACGCCCGCATCGATCTCGTCGGCAGGCCCCGCAACACGGATGATGTAGCGCCCGTCCTCGCCCAGATCGATGTCGCGCTCGATGATGCGCAAGGAGCGCTCGTCGGGCGCCCTGCCGTAGCCGCGGCGGATCTGGCCGAACCGGTCGTCGCCGGAGGCCAGATTCGGCAGCTGTCCGCCGAACAGGGACTTGGAGGGACGGATTTCCGCCGGTGCCGCATTGGGGCGCGCCACCTGCCAGTACCAGCCCGACAGGGGCAGCTCGAAACGAGGATCGCCGATGGGGCCCAGATCCCGGTCGGGATCGCCCGGCGCAACGAGGTTGGAGGCAAGCGTGTTGGCATAGACGAGAAGGCGCTGATCGAAGGCCCGCTCCGTGTTGTCCCGGTAGAGCGTGGACAGGATCAGCCCCGCGATCAGCAGGATCGCAAAGCTCCAGAAGACGGCGGAGACCGCAAGGCGGACGGCGATGGGCCGCCCTGCGAAGCGTTGCAGGAGCGGGGCTAAGCCGGTCACGTCTTCGTCTGGCTCGCGTCGAGGAGGTACCCCAGCCCGCGCACGGTCTGGATGATGTCCACGCCGAGCTTTTTACGCAGGCGGCCGATGAAGACCTCGATGGTGTTCGAATCCCGATCGAAGTCCTGGTCGTAGAGATGCTCCGTCAGCTCGCCCCGGGAGACGATGCGGCCGGTGTGGTGCATGAGGTACGACAGCAGCCGGTACTCGTGGGAGGTGAGCTTCACCGGGTTGCCGTCCACGGCCACGCGGCCGGAGCGGGTATCGAGCTTGACGGGCCCGCAGGCGATCTCGCTCGTGGCGTGGCCCGTGGCGCGGCGCAGCAGGGCGCGGACGCGGGCGAGAAGCTCCTCCATGTGGAAGGGCTTCGTGACGTAATCGTCCGCACCGGCATCGAAGCCCTGAACCTTGTCGCTCCAGCGGTCTCGGGCGGTGAGGATGATGACGGGGGTCTTGCGCCCCTCTCGCCGCCAGGCGGTCAGAACGGAGACGCCGTCGACCTTCGGCAGGCCGAGGTCGAGGATGATGGCGTCGTAGGGCTCCGTATCGCCGAGGAACTGCCCCTCCTCGCCGTCCATGGCGGCATCCACCGCGTAGCCCGCCTGTTCAAGGGCGGTCACGATCTGCTGATTGAGGGTTCTGTCATCCTCGACAACGAGTAGGCGCACAGTGGGAGCTTTCTCTATTTAACCGATCTCACACGCCCGGAAGAGCCGTCGATCATCACTTGCACGATACGACCGTCTTTTTGCAAGGCCATGATCACATAGACAAGGGCATCGCTGTTGCGGCAGAGGCTGGCCCGGACCACGTCGGCGCCGGGAACCTGGCGCCGCGCCGTCATCACGGCGGAGGCCGGCGCGACGACGCCCTTGGAGGCGACGGCCTCCTGCATCTCGCGGGGCGGCAGGCAATTCTTGAGGGCCGCAGACGCACTTTGCGCGTGCGCTACCCCCATCATTGACCACAACCCGATGACCAACCAAACCAGACGCATGGGAAAACACTGCCTTTGCTGCACTGAACAAAGCCTGAATATGCGTTTAGTTCATGATTTGCTTGGTGGCGACGATCCGAAACACGGTCGAGGCCACGAAGCTTCCCGCCGCGATCAGCTGGACGAGGGCCTCCTCGAAAGCACCTGTGGACAGGGCCGAGGCATCGAAGCCGAACAGGCCGAGGACAAGGGCCGCAAACCCGATGAGATTGGCCCAGATCGTGCGGCTGGCCAGAATGGACTTGGTATCGAACAACGTAAGTGCTCCTTGAAAGGGATGGTGGTTGGAAGCGAGCCGGAGAGCCTCCCGCTCGACGCTGAGAACCCGCCTGCGCCAGCCCCGCCCGAAGACAGGCCAGATCCTGAGGCGGGAGAGAAAGCCCAGGCGCGCCCGGGCCAGTCTGCGGATCGTCTCCCCCGGATCGGCCCTGCGGGCCGCCTCCAGGGTGACCGGGCCTACGACCCCGTCCGCCGGGGCTCCCACGGCGCCCTGGAGCAAGCGCACGGCCTTCGTGGGCCCCGAATGAACGGCAAGGTCGAAGACGGCGAGATCGAGCCCCGGCGAAAGCGCGTCGGCACGTATCGCGTCCCAGTAGAAGCGCCGGTAGACCGAGGCTGCCTCCTCCTGCGTGAGAAGGCGCACGTCCTCGACGGAGGCCCCGCGCCCCCTGGCCCGGGACAGGGTTTCACGGGTAATGCCGAAATTCGTCGCGCCGCCCGGATCCCTGGGGTGCTGGACGAAGCCGCCCTCGTGCTGCAGCACGAGGGCGAGCGATTGCTCGAAGCGGGATGAACCTTGGCTCATCGGCAATCCTCACAACTCGGCCTGAAGGGCGATGAAGGCCAGATTGCCCAGATGCAGATAGCCGATGGTCCCGGTCGTGCCCGTGAACGCGGTGCCGGCCTGAAGCCGCAACGCGATGCAGGAGGGGCTGACGGGAGCAGCCGTCGTCACGCTCAAGGCGCCCGAGAGGGTTGCCCAGGCTGCGCCGTTATTGTTGTAGAAGCCGACCTGATTGCCTGTGGGCGAACCGTTCGCCCAACTGAACCCGCTTCCCACCACGGCTGGATCGGCTCGCATCGGCCCTGCCAGGGGGCAGAGGAAGTCGATGGCGTTGTTTCCGATCCGCTGGCCGGGAAAGCCGAGAAGCGCAGGCGCTCCGCCGGTGACGGCAAGCCGCTGGTAATAGCGGCGGCAGCGGAGCTCCTGCACGTCGATGGGCTCCCCGACCCAGGGGCTTGCCTGGGCTCCGAGTTCCAGCTTCACGCGCTTGAAGGAGCAGGAGCCGGTTGTCTGGAGCCGGACGGTCACGTTGCCTGCTTCCGAACCATCCAGGGTGACCGTGGCCGAGCGTCGGCCGGAACCGGCGGGGATCGCGGCTGCCTTCGAGCCGACCGTCACCTGCAGGGGTGAGGACGGATCCTCGACCGACAATGTCAGGGTCGCGCCCGCCAGACTGGCCACGCCGATCTCGGCCGCGGCTTGTGCAACATCGACCACCTGATCGAGGGCGCCGGACAACGTCATGGTCCCGTCGGCCGCTCGGCTGATCGAGCAACTGCCGGTTCCGGCCTTCCATCGGTCGAACCCATAAGCGCCCGTTCCTAGAAACCCGCCTGAAAACCTGCGCTGGTTGACCGCGAAGGCCGAGTTGAGCAGCAGGTTGGCCCTGGACAGATTCGATAGGCCGTTGGGAAACGACACCATGCCGGTCTCGCGGCTGACGAGCAGAGCATCGCGCCACTGGCTTCCGTCGGGCGAGACGCGGATAACGAAATCGTCGCTGCCGATGAGCCCCGTTTCGGCCCGCCCGCTGTAGCCCCGCTGGTAGAGCTGCGAGAGTACGTTGCCGGCCTCGCTCTTGTTGAGCACGAAGCGCAGGTCGCCCGTTCCTCCCTCGTCTGGGGACAGGCCTGCGAACAGGGCGGCGTTGAGCTTTGCCGAGAGCCGGTTCAGGCCGTCGGCCGTGGTGCCGATGCCGAGCCGATCCAAGTTGTGGAGCTGCTCGGGCACCGAACCGGATGCCTTCCATTCGGTGCCGTCGAAGACGACGAAGATGTCTTCGGCCTCCACATAGGCTTGCCATCCGGGACGCGGCGCGAAGAAGCGCCAGACGCCAAGATCGAACAGGGCGATCCTGCCGTCCTGGCCGGAATAGCCTCCCGTTGCGCCGGGGCCCACGAGATAGCGGTCTCCTTCTGCAGGAGAGGCGGGCGGCGCGGTGCGTCCGCGCTCCTTCACCGCAAGATGCACGAGCGCATCGAGGGACGCGATGGCCTCGTTGTGGGTGACATGCTTTTGCGCCTGCGCCGCAGCGAGCAGCGGCAGGGCCAGATGAGGTGTTGAGTGCATGAAATCGCTTGCTGCAAAAGAGAAACGAAAGGGTCCGGCCTATGAGCGAACGGGAAGCGTGACCCGTCGCTCGAAGCCGCGCCCGGCTGTTGCGCTCATCTGCGCGACCAGAAGGCTGAGCGCCGATTGAGGCCCGCCGAAATCGGCATTTTCCTGGGTGGCGGCATAGAGAACCGAAGGCTGCGTGCTCGTAAGCGTCCTGACCACGGCCCCGTTCTTGAGAAGGTCGATTTCGTAGCGCTCCGCATCTTCGGTGAAAGGGACATCGACGGCTTCCCATCCATCCCCGTTCCGGCGCGTGCGGCGCATCCATGCGATGCGAATGCCGCCGGCCTCGCGATGCGCCGTCACATGCACGGGGCTCAGCGGTTCGAGCGCCTCCCGCCCGACCGTCGCGGTCATCTCCACCACGGCAGGATCCGCATGGTCGCGGCCCGAGGGACCGATCCTGTAGCGCCAGGTCTGCCCAAGATCCTGCAGGCTCGTGGTGAGAGGAACGACCGCCTCATCAAGCCTGACGATCAACGCACCCGCCGGCACCGTACGCCCCGCCTCGGGCTCAGATCCCGCAAGGCCCCGCAGGAACCGGGAGAGCCGGTAGGTGCGCTCCCCGATCATCTCGGCGCGCGCGGCGGACAGGATCTCCCAACGCCTATCCGTGCCCTGCAGGGCGAACAGATTGCCGCCCGCAAGAGCGGCCTCGTCGTCGATGGCGCTCAAGGCACCTGAGGAGATTTCCACATCGAGCGCAGCGCGCTGGTCCCAACGCCAGAGCGGACCCGGAACAAGCGCCGTCTTCGTGCGACCGATGATGGCGGGCATGTCGAGAATGCGATAGGGCGTGAAGCTCGACCCGTTGCCCGAACGCCAGACGGTCACGGCGCCGGGCCAGGGATCGGCCGCCACGGCGATATATTGCAAGGGCACGGGATCCCCCAGGGCGACGGGCAGATCGAGCACCAGAGCTTGCGGCTTTCCGGGCACCGGCGGCGGGCGCTTGACCGGCCTCCCGACGGACGAGCCCGGCCTTTCGAACACCGCCGGCTCGACAGCCCGCGTGGTGATCTTGCGTGTCGGCCCCTCAGCGATGCGGGCGATCCGATGCAGCTTCGGCCCGGCCTCCGTGGGAAGGGAGATCACATCGCCCGGCTCCAGCTCCATGCGCCTGGGCGACACCTCGAACTCCGCCCCTTCTCGCCCGGCCCACAGATCCTGCAGCCATGTATCCGCAAGACGCTGCGCCTCCGCGCGGCGGGTGACCACGGCGCAATCCGCTCGCGCTTCGCGGCGGCTTGTGCCCGAAAGCCGGCGCGAGGCCACGGCGGCCCGGCGATAATCCGTGTCGCCTTCCGTAAAGCCGATCTCCACCTGCTGCGGCAGCTCTGTCTCCTGGGCGCGGGTGAGCTTGAGCGAAGGCTCCTTGTCGCCCAGCACAAGATCGTCTTTCGTAAGCGCGATCACGGCCCTGCCGCCGCGCCCCTGCCAGGCGACCTTGCCGGCGCGGGCCACCGCATCGGCGCCGAAGAGGCGCATCAGCGGCTCGAGCGCGCCGCGGGCCGACAGGGGCCGGTCGATCACGTAGCCGTCCACGAAGCCGTCGACCGGAATGGCGCCCGGATCGGCGAAGCCGAAATCCTTCAGGATGGCGGCGATCAGACGGTCGAGGCACACGCCCTCGATCCGCCCCGTGATCCAATGCCCGGTTTCCCAATTGCCGCCATCGGCCCACACGGTGCTGAAATCGGGAAAAGCCGGGAACGGCCGTGCATCCCAGGCCCAGACATAGACATTGTCCGGGTCCACCATGCGCCCGCCGTAAGAAGGCGACACGGGATTGTAGTCTGCCGAGAAGCCTCCCAGGCCGGGGTCGAAACGGGACAGGATGGCCTCGAGCGTACGCGCTTGGATGAGGTCGTCCCGCGTACCGCGCGAAAAGGGCGGATAGGCCGATTCCGACGACTTGGGATCGGGGAATACGTTGGGACCGTTGGGACCCTTGTCCACTGCCGGAACGCCGATCACCGTGAGCCAGATCGGCTTCGATCGCGGCTGCCATGCGGTTGCGCCGGTCTCGACGCCGTTCACACGCTCCACATGCCGGTTCGACCACCAGGACACGAGATCCTTGGCGCGGAAGATCCACGGCTTGCCGTAGGCGCCGTCGGTGATGGGCGTTCGCGCTTGCGCCGCGCGGTTTGCGGCATCGGCATAGTACCAGTCGAAAGCCTCGCCGCTTCCAAGCCGCGCGCGCAGATAATCGACGTCGTAGATGCTGCGGGCCGCCGACAGATCCGCATGGCCCGGGCTGTCGCGCCAATCGGAGACAGGCGGGTAGTAGTCGATGCCGACCGCATCGATGGCGCTGCTTGCAAACAGCGGATCGAGCGGAAAGCGGATCTCGCTCCCGCCGTTCAGAACATGCGCGCCGTATTCCGTCCAGTCTGCCGCATAGACGATCCTGGTGGCGGACCCGACGATGCCGCGCACCTGCGCTGCGAGAGCCTGCAGCCGTGCGGTCGCCGGATAGACGCCGCTTGAGGACCGCACCCGCGTGAGGCCCACAAGCTCGCTGCCCAGAATGAAGCCGTCGACGCCGCCCGCCTGCTTGCAAAGATTGGCGTAATGCAGAACGAAGCGGTCGAAGCCCCAGCTTCGGGTGAACCATTGGTTGACCTGCGTGGCGGCGGCGTTCGTTCCATCCGGCGTGCCGGAGCGGCCGGGCGCCGGATCGCAGGTGATGCGTCCGCGCCAGGGATAGGCTGGCTGACCGGTGCCGCCATACGGATCGGGCAAGGTGTTGCCGGAGGGCACATCCATCATCACGAAGGGATAGAGCACCACCTCCAGTCCCCGCTGCTTCAGGTTATGGATCAGGCGGATGACGGATTGGTCCGAGGGCGTGCCGCCATAGGCGGGGGCATCGTCGACCAGCGACACGGCCTTGGCGTCGGCGCGGGTGAGACCTGCCACCGACCAGGTGGCGCCGTCGTTGGTTTTGACCTTCACGTCCACGCGCGGCTCGATGGCGCAGGAGCCGGCCCTGAGATCGTTGCCGAACCAGCTCACCACGAGAGAGACGCGCTTGAGGTTGGGACACAAGGCCTGCAGCGCATCGAGGGAAGCCGCCACGTCGCTTGCGCGCTGCAGCTGATGGCGGTTCTCAGGCCTCGTCTTTCCGAGATCGAGAACCTGCGTCACGGGCAGCGTGTCGTAGCCGAACTCGCTCGCGCCCGGAATGAGGCACACGGCGCGGATCATGCGGTGCAATCCGCCGACGGGGCGGATCACCTCGAAGGAGAATTGCGGGATGCGGTTGCCGAAATCCGCCAGCGGCAGGCGCTCGAACACCACATAAGCGAGCCCGCGATAGGCCGGCGCATGGGCAGCGCCCTCCTTGGCCACGATCAGCGGATCGGGATCCTGCGTGTCCGTGCCCCGGTGCACGCGCATGGTGAGGGTGCTCAGATCGAGCTCGCGCCCATCGGCCCAGACGCGGCGGATGAAGCCGATGCGCCCCTCGCACAGGCCGACCGCGAGATTGGCGAAATAGGAATAGCTGGTGGTGACGGTCTTCGGCCCGCCCATGCCCTTGCCGCCCTGGCCGGAGCGCTCCGTTTTGGTGTTGACCACCTCCTCCAGGCGCGTCGCCCAGATGAGCTGGCCGCCGATGCGCGCGCGGCCATAGACCCGCGGGATCGGCGCGCCCTCCGAAGATGTCAGCCCGTCGATATCCTTGAGGCGCGGCCCCTCCACGTGCTTCGTGGCGTCGCCGCCCATGAGCGCATTGTCGATGGCAGCGCCCGCGAGCGCGCCGAGCGCCCGGCCGGCCATGGCGCCGATGGGCCCGCCGACCATGCCGCCGACCACCGAGCCTACGGTTTGCAATACGATTGTGGCCATCAGGTTTGATCCGGAAAACGAAAGGCATAGGCGAGATGCCGCCGCCACCAGGGATGGAACGCCACCTCCACGACCGACGCGCCGTCATGGGCGTGGATCATGGTGTCGGGCGAGGTTGCGACGGCGCAGTGCTTGGCCGGCAGATTGTCACGCCAGCGAAAGAGCAGCACGTCGCCGGCTTCGAACGCCGTGAGGCTGATCTCGACGAGATGGCGCCGTGCTGCGGCAACCAGCGTGTCGGCCCCGGCCTCCGCCCAATCGGACGAGTACGGCGGCGGCAGCTCGGGCTCCGCTCCCATGACCTCGCGCCAGACGCCGCGCAGCAGCCCGAGGCAGTCGCAGCCGACGCCTTTGAGCGAAGCCTGATGGCGATAGGGCGTCCCAATCCAGGAGCGCGCCTCCGCGATGATGAGGTGGGGAGTTGGCATGATGATGATGAAGCGTGTCGCATCAACCCTCCCCTTGAGGG
>JALYFY010000338.1 GCA_030777385.1 Pseudomonadota bacterium
TGTCGCCGTCGATCTCGATGATCTTGTCGACCAGCAGGAAGGGATACCGGTGCGGCAGCAGCTCCAGGATCTCCATGATATCGGCGGTTTGAAGCGTGGTGGGCGCTTCGGACATGACGTGAACTCCGGACGGTAGTGAATGCCTTCAACGAACGTTATGAAGACGCGTCGTCGTCTTTGGCGGAATCGCCCTGAGATGCAAGCTTTTTCAGGGCCGTGATCTCGCGGAACCATTCCCGCATGGGCCTGGCCGGAATGCCGCCCCAGCGCGCGCCGGCCGGAACATCCCCGTTGACGCCGCTGGTGGCTGCGATCTGCGCGCCCATGCCGATCCGCACATGGCCCTTCACGGCCACCTGGCCCCCAATGGCAACATAGTCCTCGATGGTCGTGGAGCCGGCAATGCCGACCTGGGCCACAATCACGCAGTGGCGTCCGATCACCACGTTATGAGCGATCTGGACCAGATTATCGATCTTCGTGCCCTCGCCGATCACCGTATCGCGGCTGGCGCCTCGATCGACGGTCGTGTTGGCCCCAATCTCCACATCGTCCTGGATGATGACGCGGCCGACCTGCGGCACCTTGAGGTGCCCTTGCGGCCCCATGGCAAAGCCAAACCCGTCCTGCCCGATGCGCACGCCAGGATGAAGAATGACCCGGTTGCCGATGAAGGCATGGGATACACTCACATGGGCTGCAAGGGTGCAGTCCCGGCCGATCTTGACGTGGGAACCGATGACGCAATGCGCGCCGATCAGCGTTCCCGAACCGATTTCCGCATGAGGACCAATCACCGCGCCGGGATCAACCCGGACGCCCTGCTCCAGCCGGGCAGACGGATGCACGAAGGAGCCTGGAGAGATTCCTGTTGCCGCAAAGGACGACTCCGGCCGCATGGCCGAGGGGAACAGGATCGCGAGCACCTGAGCGAAGACCCTGTAGGCCTGCGGGGTGACGAGGGCGACTGTCCCTGAAGGTACCTTGGAGGCGTAGCGCGGCGTGACCAGGCATGCTGCAGCCCGCGTCGCCGCAAGGGCGCCCCCATAGGCCGGGTTGTCCATATAGGCGAGATCGCCGGGGCCTGCAGTCTCCAGGGGAGCGACGCCACGAAGCAAAAACTCCCCGTCGGTGCCGTCGGGGAGCGCTGCGTTCGCCATCTCCGCCACCTGACGCAAATTCAACGTCTGGCTCTGCGGGAAGAAGTTTGATTCTGTCATAAAAAAGTGAGGGCGCCTTGAGGCGCCCTCCCCGATTAGAAGCGAGTGCCGCCCGTGAAGCGGAAGGCCTGGGTACGGTCGCCGCCGTACCGGTTGCCATTCTCATCCACGAGCCCCTCTTCCTTCGAGAGGGCGACAGCGTAGTCGAACCGGATCGGTCCAAGCGGCGAGCTCCAGAGGAGCGAGGCGCCAACGGACGAGCGGAGCTTTTCGCTATCCAGAACGCGGATGCAGTTCTGAGGCGTGTCACCGGAAGGCCCGCATCCATTGACCGGATCCAGGATGCTGCCGCCGCCGATATCGAAGGTCGTCGGACCTTCATAGCCGAAGAGCGTACCGGCATCAGCGAAGACAGCGCCCTTCAGGCCCAGCTCACGTGGCAGAAGAGGAATCGGGAACTGCACCTCGACCGAACCAGCGAAGTAGGTGGTGCCGCCGATGGCATTCGCACGGCTGTCCAAGCTCGACACGTCCCGCGGGCCGAGGCCGTTCGTGGCGAAGCCGCGAACGAGAGACGGACCCATGAAGAAGTGATCGATGATCCGCAGATCACTGCCATTGCCATTATCGTCGTTGCCGAGCCCCATGATGTGACCGCCTTGGACGCGGGCGATACCGACCACATCTTCGAACAGCTCATGGTAGTAGCGGGCGTCACCAGTGACGCGGAAGTAACGCGAGTCGCCGCCCAAGCCGGCAAAGTCGGTCTTCACCTCGGCATAGAAGCCGTTGCGCGGCTCGCGGGTGCTGTCGAGGCTGTTGTAGTTGAACGTCAGACCCGCAAGCGACGTCAGGCTCTCGCCTTGCGATTCTTTAATAGCCAGAGATGCCTCGCCATTCCCTTCACAGAAGGCGCGCGATGCAACCTCGCCAGCAGCTCCCGTGGAGATGCCGCCGCCACGCAGGCCCGTATAGCCGGGAATCGGCGCCGAGCAGTCGTTGTAGGGCTGATCCTCGTCGTTCGGGATCTCCAGCTCCTGCTGGTACAGCGAGTAGCGCGCCGTGATCGTGAATTCTTCCGTGAACGGAAGGCCCAAGCGCAGCTGACCGCCGGTCATGCGGTTTTCGTAACGGGAGTACCGGGTCTGGTCGCTGAACTTCGAGAACAGGTCGATACCTGCCGACATCCGGTAGCCGAGGAAGTACGGCTCGGTGAAGGAGAAGTCGATGCCGTTGCTGCGCTGGCCGAGCTGGCCTGCCAAGCGGACGTATTGACCGCGACCCAGGAAGTTCGTTTCGGTGACCGAGACTTCGCCGATGAAGCCGTCAGCCGTCGAGTAGCCGCCGGAGATCGAGAACGCACCGGTGGACTGATCCTCCACATCCACGTTCACGACCACGCGGTCGGCCGAGGAGCCGGGCTCGTTCGAGATCCGAACGCGCTTGAAGTAACCGAGGTTGTTCAGGCGGCGCTCGGCACGGTTGACGAGCACCTGGTTGTAGGCATCGCCCTCACCCAACTCGAACTCGCGGCGAATGACGTAATCGCGGGTACGGCTGTTGCCGCGCACGTTGATCCGTTCGATGTAGATCCGCGGACCTTCCTCGATCACGTAGCCGAGATTGATGGTGCGGGTCGAGGGATCCCGTGTGCCGACCGGGCGCACCTGGACGAAGGGATTGCCCTGACGGGCGACATTGTTGGTGACAGCCTGAACCGACCGCTCGACAGCCTCGGCGTTGTAGACCGAGCCTGCCGACGTCGTGAGGCCGCTGCGGGCAGCATCTGCGTTGATCTCAGGAACCCGGGAGTCGATGCTGACATTGCCGACCCGGTACTGCTCGCCCTCTTCCACCGCAATCGTGACGACGTAGCCGCCCCCATTGGGATCGAACTGAACGTCGCTGGAGACGATCCGGAAATCGGCATAGCCGTTCTTCAGGTAGTACCGGCGGATCAGCTCAAGGTCGGCCGAGATCCGGTCCGGATCGTAGATGTCGGTGCTCTTGATGAAGCTGAGAAGATTCGTTTCGGTCGTCTGCATCACGCCGCGCAGGCGGCTGGAGGAAACCTGGTTGTTTCCGACGAAGCGGATTTCCTTCACGCCGGTCTTGTCGCCTTCGACGACGGTATAGACCACGTCCACAGTGCCGTTCGGCAGGTCGACCACACGGGGTGTGACCTGGGCGAGGCCACGGCCCGAGCGGCGGTAAATCTCCAGGATCCGCTGGACGTCCGCGTCCACGGCAGCCTGATTGTAGGGAGCGCGGGCACGGGCCTGAAGCTCGCCTTCGATCATCGCCTTCTCGACCCGGCTGTTGCCTTCGATCACAACGCGGTTGACGACAGGCCCCTGCGCGGCCGAAGCCCGGCGAGCCCGTGAGGACGCCTGCTGGGCGAAGGTGCTCTCCGCTGCAGTCAGCCCGGCCATCAGCGCGCTGATGGCGATAACTGCGGTGGTGGCCGGCTTTTTCCGGCGAGGCGTGGTCGTCGACATCATCAACTGGCCCGTTTCTTTAATCTTTTGTCCCAAGCGGGTTGCCCCGCCGGCTGGAGACGAGTGCCCCCAACCTTATCCATGTGGACCCGCTTGTACAAACTTTCGCCGCTATTGCAAACGGCACATCCACAACACAGTACCAATTTTTGCCCGGCGTGGCGTCCGTGTCACGATCCCCGGGCCATAAAACTTGTGCCAAGGTGAACAAGATCATTCCAAGTGGCGAAAAGCATGAGCATCCCCACCAGGGCAAAACCGATTCTGAAGCCGATTTCCTGAGCTTTTTCGCTCAGGGGCCGGCCGCGAACCGCCTCAATGGCATAGAACAGAAGATGCCCGCCATCCAGAAGCGGAATGGGAAATAGGTTAATGAGTCCGATAGAGACCGACATGAAGCCGATCAAGCTGACCAGGCTGTAGACCCCGCCCACATCGAAGGCCGTACCGGATGCCCTTGCGATTCCGATAGGCCCGGAAAGCTGGTCCGCCGATTCCCAACCCATCACCAGCCGGCGGATGAAGTTGATGGTGCGCTCGACCAGATTCCAGGTTTCGACGGTAGCAGCCTTGATGGCGCCCCAGGGCGAATAGGACAGGCGCTTGATCGCCGAAGGGTCGCGGGAGGCCTCCACGCCCAGAAGCCCGATGCGCTGCTTGCCGAAGGGGCTCGTTCTCTCGACGAAATTCGGCGTTGCCGTCAGCGGAACGGTCTGCCCGCTCCGCTCCACCGTGAAGGCCAGGGGCTCGCCGGCGCTGGAGCTGACGATCAGCTGCATATCCGCGAAGGTCTCGATCCGCCTGCCCTCGACCGTCAGGATAAGGTCCTTGGGCTGGAAGCCTGCCTTCTCGGCCGCACTTCCCGGCTGCACCGCCTCGATCCGCGGCTCCAGCACCTGACGTCCGTTGAAGTAGTTGAAGCCGGCAAAGATCGCGATGGCGAGGATGAAATTGGCAATCGGCCCGGCCGCCACGATCGCCGCACGCTTGGCAACATTCTGATGGGGAAAACTGATCGCGCGCTCTGCGGCCGGCATCCTGTTCAGGTCGTCATGGTTCGGAACGCTGGCGGCATTGAGGTCGCCTACGAACTTCACATAGCCGCCAAGGGGAATCGCAGCCAGCCTCCAGCGGGTACCTTTTTTGTCCGTCCAGCCGAGCAGCTCGCGCCCGAAGCCGATGGAAAAGGTCGTGACTCCCACGCCACAGAGCCGTCCTACCCAGAAGTGGCCGAACTCGTGAACGAACACGACCACTGTGAGAACCACAAGAAAGGAGATCAGGGTCAGGAACAGGGAGCCTGTCGCACCGCTGATCGTCGTGAGAAAGTCCATCATCGTCCCTTTCGCGCTCCGTCAGAGCTGCGTTACTTACTATCAAGCTGGCAGAAACTGCCGGGCTATCCTCCGAGCCTCCTGATCGACCGCCAGAGCATCGGCAACGGTTGCCGGCGCCGCGATGCTGCCTCTCGAGAGAGTCGAGCAAACCTTGCCAACCAACTCGGATATATCATAAAATCCGATCCTGCCCGCCATGTAGGCCTCGACAGCGATCTCATTGGCAGCATTCAGAATCGTCGGCATGGCTCCCCCATCCGCAAGAGCCGCCTTGGCCAGCGAGAGGCACGGAAAACGCTCCTCATCAGGCCGCTCGAAGCTTAAACGGCCAATCGCGGCAAGATCGAGACGGGGCAGGTCCATCCTTAGACGGCTCTGGTTCCGCAGAGCATTGGCGATGGGAACCTTCATGTCCGGCAGGGCAAGCCCCGCAGTCACGGCGCCATCCCTCCACTGGACCAGCCCGTGAACGATGGCCTCCGGATGCACCAGCACATCGAGGCGCTCAGCCTCCAACCCAAAAAGATGATGAGCCTCAATGAGTTCGAGGCCCTTGTTCATCAAGGTGGCCGAATCGATGTTGATCTTCGAACCCATAGACCAGACTGGATGCGCGGAGGCTTCCTTGGCGCTGGCCTGGGCAATGCGCTCTCGAGGCCAGGTCCGAAAAGGCCCGCCGGTGGCAGTGATGATCGCCTTGTCCACATCCCCGTTCGGGCCGGCCGCGAGGGCCTGATCCAGGGCGTTGTGCTCTGAATCCACGGGCATGATCTCGGCGCCGATCCGACGGGCATCGTCCATGAAGGCGGAGCCGGCGCAGACAAGGCTCTCCTTGTTGGCCAGAGCGATCCGCCTCCCCGGCTTCAGGGCCGCATGGGTCGGGGCAAGGCCTGCAGTTCCGCTGATGGCGGCAAGAACGGTATCTGCGTCGCGTTCCACGGCCTCGAGAACAGCCGAGGAGCCAGCACCGGATTCGATTCCGGTCCCGGAGAGCGCCTGCCTCAACGCTGCCCCAGCGGTCTCATCGGCGAGGGCTGCGAACTTGGCCCCGAGCCGACGGGCGACTTCCGCCAGCGCACCGGCATCACGCCCGCCCACGACGGCCTCGACACGAAGCTCCTGCCGGTGAGCCAGAACCACGTCTGCTGCCGAGCGACCGATCGAACCTGTCGCCCCAAGGATCGTGAGAGAACGGACCATCAAGGATTATGCCGCGATATGAATGGAGAGGAGAACGACCGCTACGATGAGGCACACGGCCCAGAAGCCGTCGAGCCGATCCATCACGCCCCCATGGCCCGGAATGAGGTGGCTTGAATCCTTGACGTCGCAATGGCGCTTGAGCGCCGATTCGCCCAGATCGCCGACCTGGCTTGCAACCGAAGCCACAACGGACAGAACGGCAATACTGAACAGCCCGAAGGGCAGGCTGAGGCCGAACTGCCTGCCGCTCCAGGCGACCAGCAAGCCGCTAATGGCCGCGGCGACCACGCCGCCCATGAAGCCGGACCAGGTCTTCTTCGGGCTGATCGCTGGGCAAAGCTTCGGGCCGCCGAGGGCTCGGCCGGTGAAATAGGCGGCGATATCCGTCGCCCATACAACCGCGAACATCCAGAGAAGGCCGAGGATCCCGAGATCGGGGTGAGACCGCACGATGGGCGGAACCAGGACGATCAGCGCTGCATAGGCGAAACCTGACACGGCCCAGAGCTTGTTGACAGTACCACGTGCGAGGAGCGAGCCTCCTGCGGCAAAGGCCAAACCAACAGCGGCCGACAGTCCGATGTCGGCACCGCTCACCAGCGGAACCGTCAACGCAGCCAGTCCTAGACCAAGGATCACCTGCACCGGACGGCGCGGCGCAACGCCGACCATATCGGTCCACTCGACCATCATGGCGATGCCGGCAGCCAGCCAGAGCAGGGCGAATGCCCAGCCGCCCTGATAAGCAGTCACAAGAGCCAAGGCGGCCATGGCAAGGGCGGAGAGCACCCGGGTGGACAATTCCTTTGACGGAGCCGACTTGGAAACCGACTTGGCGCTGGACGGCATTGAGGAGCCTTCGTCAGCAACCATCATCAGCCTGCCCGGGCGCTCAAGCCGCCGAAACGACGGTCGCGCCTGCAGTACTCGTCGATAGCGGTCTTGAACGTCGCCTCGTCGAAATCCGGCCAGAAGCAGGGCAGAAACACGAACTCGGAATAGGCGGTCTGCCAGGTGAGGAAGTTCGACACCCGCTGCTCGCCCGAGGTGCGAATGACCAGATCCGGATCGGGAATGCCGTGGGTGTCCAGGGCCGCTCCGATGGTGTCCATGTCGATGGATGCCGGATCGAGGGTGCCGTCCTTCACCTTTTGAGCGAGAACACGCATGGCGCCCGCGATCTCCTGACGCCCGCCATAGTTGAAGGCAATGACCAAGGTCAGGCCCGTATTGGAGCGGGTCAGCTGCTCGGCTTCATCGAGCAGCAGATGGATGTCGGAGGCCAGCCCCTCGCGCTCCCCGATGATCCGGACCCGGATATTATTGGCATGGAGCTCCGCCAGATCATGGCGAACGAAGCGCTTCAGGAGCCCCATCAGGTCCGAGACCTCTTGGGCCGGACGGCGCCAGTTCTCGGCCGAGAAGCTGTAGACGGTCAGATACCCAATGCCGAGTTCGCCGGCCGCACGCACGGCGCGCCGGATCGCCTCGACCCCCCGCCGATGCCCCTCGAACCGAGGCAGGCCCCGCTGAGCGGCCCAGCGGCCATTTCCATCCATGATGATGGCGACATGGGCTGGCATCCCCTCGCCTGCTTCCTTGCAGGCAAAGTCCGGGGCCGACCGTTTGGCTTCGCCGCTCATAATATCCTGTTCCGATGCACGCCTGAGGGATCAGACGTGCATGATTTCCTTTTCCTTAGCCACCAGAATCGTCTCGATCTCGGCCACGAACTGATCGGTGGCCTTCTGGACCTGGTCGGCATGACGCTTGCCGTCATCCTCGCTGATGGCGCTGTCCTTCTCAAGCCTCTTGAGAAGATCGAGGCCGTCACGGCGGACATGGCGCACAGCAATACGGGCCTCTTCCGCGTATTTATGCGCGACCTTGACCATTTCCTTGCGGCGCTGCTCGTTCATTTCGGGGATGCGCAGGCGGATCACCTGGCCCTCGGTCTGTGGGTTGAGGCCGAGATCCGATTCCCGGATCGCCTTCTCCACGGCAGAAACCATGCCGCGGTCCCAGACCTGAACGCTGAGCAGGCGGGGCTCCGGCACGTTGACGGTCGCTACCTGCGTGATCGGCATGGGGGAGCCATAGGCGTCCACCTGGATGGGATCGAGAAGGTTCGGCGAGGCACGCCCGGTGCGCAGGCTGCCCAGATCATTCTTGAAAGCGTTGATGGCGCCCTGCATGCGGCGCTTCACATCGGCGAGTTCAAAGGTCGTGGCCATCAGATTTGTCCCTTACGCGAACTGTTTAAACGGGCTTACGCTTCACAAGGTCCAGCATCAAGACCCAGGATCAAGGGGCGACCACCGTGGAAGGCACTTTCCCCTGAAGAAGAGCAGTCACGGAGCTTGGAGCGTGAACCGAGCCCACGATGATCGAGAGCTTGTTTTCACGCGCCAGGGCGAAGGCGGCGGTGTCCATGACCTTCAGGTCCCTATTGATGGCCTCGTCATGGGTCAGCCGTTCGAAGCGAATCGCATCAGGGTCCTTCTTGGGATCCGCGGAGTAGACGCCGTCGACCTGGGTGGCCTTCAGCACCGCGTCGCAGCGCAGCTCGGCCGCGCGCAGGACGGCAGCCGTATCGGTGGTGAAGAAGGGATTGCCGGTGCCCCCGGCGAGAACGACCACCTGGCCCTTGTCCAGGTGATGCAGGGCAGGCTGCCGGGCGTAGGTCTCGCAGATCGTCGGCATAGAGACCGCCGACATGGTGCGCGCCGGAACGCCGGCCGCGTTCAGGGCCGTCTCGATGGCCAGCGAGTTCATGACCGTGCCGAGCATGCCCATGGAGTCGGCGGTCGGCCGGTCGATCCAGCCGGCGG
>JALYFY010000339.1 GCA_030777385.1 Pseudomonadota bacterium
CGATATAGCTCAGCTTAGAGCATCTGTCAAGAACAAAGACGGAACACTGCTCCTGCCCCGCCGTGTCATTCCCGGCCGCAGCGCAGCGGAGGGGAAGGGAATCCATGGTGCGGAGGGTGCGGGTGGATCCCCTTCCCGCACTGCGTGCGCCGGGGATGACACCCGGCCATCCACGTCTGAGGAGCCACAGCGGCGCAAAGACGGGGATCCCCGGCACATGTCCGGATGACGGCAGAGGGTTTGAAACCGCTGTCACCCCGGACGGAGCGCAGCGCAGATCCGAGACCGGGTGCAGAATAGAGCGCGTGTTTCCCTCCCCCTTGTGGGGAGGGCCAGGGTGGGGGTGTGAGCGATAGCCTATGAATGTGTGGCGCCGACACCCCCAGCTCCAACTCCTCCCCACAAGTGGGAGGAGGGCTTGCGTCGCGCCTTGTGGTTACGATTAACGCAAGACGCGAACAGGTCTCAGGCAAGCCCGAGACCTGTGGGGGAGGAGGGCTCCAGCGCCATACTCGTTACGCGATCTCGGGGTCTGCTCTGCAGCCTTGGGATCACGGTCTACGAGGAGACCTAGTGCTTTTCGGCCGTGTCGCTCTTAGGCGCCTTGGCCTTTGTGGTCTTGCGCTTGCTGTCGCCGGTGGAGCGGTTGACGTATTTCACCTTCTTGGCCTGCGACTTGTCGCTTTCGCCGCTCTCTTCGCCAACCAAGCTGGCGGGCAGGAAGTGGCGGGCGGCTTCCGTCACGACGCTGGCAACGGTGCCTGCCGCGGTCTGGGTCAAGTCGGCGGCCTCCGAGCCTGCATCGGCTACGGCGGCCCCGGCCTTCTTGGCCGTGCGGGTCTTGGTGAGGGCTGCGGCGGCAGCACCAGCGGCGGCGATGAGGGCATCCGCCAGGATTTCACGGCCCAGGGACGAGTTGACCAAGTCCATGAGGCCGGATTTCTTGGCGGACTTCGCCAGCTTCGTGCTGACGCTCTTACCAGAGCCTTTCTTCGCCTTAGTGGTGCTCTTCTTCTCTTTGTCCTTGGCCTTCGCCATGTTCATCTCCTGATGGTCAAGCTTGCCAGACAACCCCGATGAAAGCACAGGGGTTCCCGAAAGGCCAAGGCTATCCGAAATGCCGCCCCAGAACCTCGCGAATGGCCTCGACGAGGCCGGTCTCAGGCACGGAGAACTGCGCCGGGCGGGCGGCCTTCCATTCCTCGTTGGACGCAATGGCCTGGGCTGCCTTGGCGCCCTCGATCAGATCCTTGATCTCGACCTCGCCGCGCTCGCGCTCGTTGGAGCCTTGGATGATCACGCACGGGCTCTGCCGGCGATCGGCATATTTCATCTGCGCCTTCATGCCCGATGAGCCGAGATAGAGCTCGGCCCGGATGCCGGCCTGGCGCAAGGCCGACACCATGCGCTGGTAGGCGGCAATCTGGTCCTTATCCATCACCAGCACCACCACCGGGCCGGGCTTGTCGTTTCCGGACACAATGGGGCTTTTCACCATCTGCAGCGCCGAGAGAAGGCGCGACACGCCGATGGAGAAGCCCGTTGCCGGAACAGGCTCGGAACGGAAGCGGCCCACGAGTCCGTCATAGCGCCCGCCGCCGCCCACGGAACCGAAGCGCACGGGGCGCCCGTCCTCGTCCTGCACCTGGAATGTCAGCTCAGCCTCGTAGACCGGGCCGGTGTAGTATTCGAGGCCGCGCACCACGGAGGGGTCGATGGTGACGCGATCCTCGTAACCGGAGGAGGCCACGAGGGCGGCGATCTCCGCGAGTTCGTTCGCGCCTTCCAGGCCGCGGGCCGAGGAGCCCACAACCTTGCGCAGGTTCTCGACGGTCGCCGCATTGCTGGCGCCCTTGGCGCTCGTGAAGGCGAGCACGCGCTCGATGGCATCGGGCTCAAGCCCCGCACCTTTCGTGAAGTCGCCGCTCTCATCCTTGCGACCGGAGCCCAGGAGCTGGCTCACGCCCTCAGGCCCGAGGCGATCGAGCTTGTCGATGGCGCGCAGCACGGTCAGGCGTTGGCCGGCCTGTGTCTCGCCGCCAAGACCGATGGCTTCGAGCACGCCGTCCAGAACCTTGCGGTTGTTGATCTTGATGATGAAGTCGCCGCGCTTGAGGCCGAGCCGTTCCATGGTGCCGGCGGCCATCATGCAGATTTCCGCATCCGCCGCGACGGAAGCCGCGCCCACCGTGTCGGCGTCGAACTGCATGAACTGGCGGAAGCGGCCGGGACCTGGCTTCTCGTTGCGGAATACCCAGCCCGCCCGGTAGCTGCGATAGGGCTTGGGCAAGGCGTCGAAGTTCTCGGCCACATAGCGGGCGAGCGGCGCTGTCAGGTCGTAGCGGAGCGACAGCCACTGCTCGTCGTCGTCCTGGAACGAGAACACGCCCTCGTTCGGGCGATCCTGATCTGGCA
>JALYFY010000340.1 GCA_030777385.1 Pseudomonadota bacterium
TCCATCGGTACTGAGTAACGCCAGGTGTGCGGACGCTCCATCGTTCCCACGAGGCTCTGCCATTTCAAGAACAGGCTGTCATGCGGTCCCTGCTCAAGCGCTTCTTCGACTATTATCGTCCCCATCGGGGATTGTTCGTGCTCGACTTCTCCTGCGCGGTAACTTCAGGTTTGCTTGAACTCGGGTTCCCGATTGCCGTGAAGGTATTCATCGACACCCTGCTGCCAACCGGCGAATGGGGGCTCATTGCCCTGGCCTCAGCCGGGCTTCTCGTCATCTATATCCTCAATGCAGGCCTCATGGCCACGGTCACCTACTGGGGCGACATGCTCGGCATCAACATCGAGACGGAGATGCGCGCCAAGGCCTTCGACCACCTGCAGAAGCTTTCCTTCGGCTTCTTCGACAACCAGAAGACCGGCCATCTGGTCGCCCGCCTCACCAAGGACCTGGAAGAGATCGGCGAGGTTGCCCATCACGGCCCGGAGGATCTCTTCATCGCGGTGATGACGCTGCTCGGCGCGTTCATCCTCATGTTCTCGGTCAATGTGAAGCTTGCCCTCATCACGGCGCTCGTGGTGCCGCTCATGGCTTGGCTGACGACGCGGTACGGAAGCCGGATGACGCAGAACTGGCAGGCCCTTTTCGGCCGGGTGGGAGACTTCAATGCCCGCATCGAAGAGAATGTGGGCGGAATCCGTGTTGTCCAGGCTTTTGCCAACGAGGATCATGAACGCCGGTTGTTCGCACGCGACAACCAGAGCTACCGCAGGACGAAGCTCGATGCTTACCGGATCATGGCGGCTTCGACCTCGCTCAGCTATCTCAGCATGCGGCTCATCCAAATGACCGTCATGGTGGCGGGCAGCTACTTCGTGATTGCGGGGGAGCTCAGTGCAGGGGGCTTCGTCGGCTTCCTGCTTCTGGTCGGCGTCTTCTTCCGGCCCATCGAGAAGATCAATTCCGTCATCGAAACCTACCCGAAGGGCATTGCGGGCTTCAGGCGCTATGTGGCGTTCCTCGACACGCGGCCTGACATCGCCGACCGCCCCGGCGCCAAGGATGCCGGCAAGCTTAAAGGAAACATCCAGTACAAGGATGTGCATTTCGGGTATGCGGCCGGCCGTGATGTTCTCGACGGCTTGAACCTGACGATTCAGGCGGGCGAAACCGTCGCCTTCGTCGGGCCGTCGGGGGCCGGCAAGACCACGATTTGCTCCCTGCTGCCCCGGTTCTATGAGGTCGACAGCGGATCGATCACCATCGACGGCATCGACATCCGCAGCATGACGCTCCGGTCGCTCCGGGGCCAGATCGGAATCGTGCAGCAGGACGTCTTCCTGTTTGCGGGCACCATTCGCGATAACATCGCCTATGGGCGGCTTGAGGCGACGGAGGCGGAAATCCTGGACGCAGCGCGCAGGGCCCGGCTCGACGAGGTGATCGCATCCCTCCCGGCCGGTCTCGACACGCTCATCGGCGAACGGGGCGTCAAGCTGTCGGGCGGCCAGAAGCAGCGCCTTGCCATTGCCCGCATCTTCCTCAAGAACCCGCCGATCCTGATCCTCGATGAAGCCACGTCGGCGCTCGATACGGAGACCGAACGGGCGATCCAGCAGGCTCTTGCGGAATTGTCCGAGGGGCGCACGACGCTCGTTATTGCTCACCGTCTCGGAACCATCGTCAACGCAGACCGAATCGCCGTGATCGACCGCGGGGTGATTGTCGAGCAGGGCGATCACCAGGGGCTTCTGGGGTCCAACGGAATGTACAAGCGCCTGAGCGAGGCGCAGTTCGGGTAGGCTAAGGGCGGGGCCTGTTCGCCCCCGGGCTAATTGCCCGCAGCCTCGGCCCAGTAATGCAGGCTGCGAGGATTGACCGGCGCTCCCGCCGCCTCGTGCATGGCAAGGATCGTGTGGTGAAAGCTCTGGGCTGCTTCCGGGCCGACGAGAAGCTTCAGGCTATGCAGGATACGGGTGATCCGCAGGTGGTTGTGGTCGTAGCCCGTGAGCCACCACTTGGTGCTGCGGTAGAACCGGAGCATCCGCTCCGTTGCCTTCGCAAGGGTGTCCGCTGCTCTCCCGTCGGCCCTGATCCCCACTATCTCTGCCTGCGCGAGAACCGGAGCGTCCGGCTGAGCGCCGCTGCGGGTCTGCAGAGGGAAGAGCCACTGGATGTAATCGTGCACCGCTTCCAGCTGCTCATCGGAGAAATCGAGCACATCCGTGACGAGACGGCCTCTGCTGTCGGGACCTGCTCCGGCCAGGTAGGCATGCAGCGGGCCAGTGAACGATCCGGACATATCGCTTTCTCCCGTTGACGATGTATGGGGCGTAACCTCAGGCGAGCAGGCTTGCGGCGAACCTGGCGCAGACGAGAAGCAGGAAGATGCCGAAGGCAACTTCGAGCCTGCGCTTCGAGAGCCGGTGCGCCAGGCGGGCGCCGACCGGCGCCATCCAGGTGCTGGTGGGGATGAACAACAGGAAGCCCAGGAGCGAGATGTAGCCCAGCGCCAGCGGCGGCTGGAAGGCGATGACGTTCGGGTAGTCGGCCATGTGCGGCCAACCGGCATAGATGTAGCCGAGCGCGCCGGGGATGGAGATCAGGATGCCCAAGCCCGAGGACGTCGCCACCGCCTGGTGGATGGGCCGGTTGTAGAAGGTCATGAACAGGTTGGACAATTGCCCGCCGCCGATCCCCATGAGGGCCGACAGCACGCCGATGAGCCAGCCATAGGCCAGCATGATGGGCTTAGCCGGCATATCGAGGCCCAAGCGCCAGGTGTCCTTGCCGAACAGCAAGCGGATGGCCGAGAGGCCGGCCACCACCACGAACACGCCCTTGAACAGGTCGGCCGGGGCAAAGCGGGCGATCACGCTGCCCATGATGACGCCGATCACCACGGGAGCGGCCCAGACCCGCAGGATCGACATGTCGACGGCGCCCTTGGCCTTATGGGCATTGAAGGAGCGGATGGAGGTGGGGATGATGATGGCAAGCGAGGTGCCGACGCACAGCGGCATGCGCACCTCGTCAGGCACCTCGAGGATGCGGAAGAGCTCGTAGAGGATCGGCACTGCCACCGCACCGCCGCCGACGCCGAAGACGCCGGCCAGCAGGCCGGTGATCGCGCCTGCTGCAA
>JALYFY010000341.1 GCA_030777385.1 Pseudomonadota bacterium
TCGCAACACCGCCATCACCGGCGCCATCTGCCTGACCGCCGCCCTGGCGCTGGGCTTCGCCAGCCTGATGGCGGCGCGGCGCTGGCGGTCCGAACAGTTCATCTTCACCCGGCTCCAGGTCACCGCCGACGAGTTGCGGGCCGAGATCGGCCGGCGCGAGGCGGCGGAGGAGGAACTGCGCCAGGCCCAGCGCCTGGAAGCGCTGGGCCGGCTGACCGGCGGCGTGGCGCATGACTTCAACAACCTGCTGACCATCATCCGGTCTTCCACCGATCTGCTGCGCCGTCCCGATCTTGCCGAGGAGCGCCGCCGACGCTACGTGGACGCGATCTCCGACACGGTGGATCGTGCCGCCAAGCTCACCGGGCAGCTGCTTGCTTTCGCCCGCAGGCAGGCGCTGAAGCCCGAAGTTTTCGATGTTGCGGACCGGGTTCGGGGCATCACGGACATGCTGCGTACGATCGTGGGCTCGCGCATCCAGATCGAAACCGAAGTCGAATGCGACCGCTGCTTCGTCGAGGCGGATCTCACCCAATTCGAGACGGCCATGGTGAACATGGCCGTGAATGCCCGCGATGCCATGAATGGCGAGGGGACCCTTAAGGTAAGGGTTCAGGCCATGGCCGCCATGCCGGCCATTCGCGGGCATGCGGGCGGTCCGGGAGACTTCGTGGCCATTTCGATGACGGATACGGGATCCGGCATCCCGGCCGACAAGCTCCCCTATATTTTCGAGCCCTTCTTCACCACGAAGGAGGTAGGCAAGGGGACCGGGCTGGGCCTCAGCCAAGTTTACGGTTTCGCCAAGCAATCCGGCGGCGACGTTGCGGTGGAAAGCACGGTGGGGCGCGGCACCACCTTCACCCTCTATCTTCAGCGCGTCGACGAAGAGCCCGATGGCAATGCCGCTGGGTCATCACGGGAAGAGGGGGTGGAAACAGGCAAAGGCCGCCGGGTGCTGGTGGTCGAGGACAATGTCGAGGTCGGGCAGTTCGCAACCCAGATCCTGCAGGATCTCGGCTACGCCCCAATCTGGGCCGCCAATGCGGACGAGGGGCTCAAGCTCCTGGCCGCAAACCCTAATGGTTTCGATGTGGTCTTCTCGGATGTGGTCATGCCAGGGATGAGCGGCCTCGAACTCGGGCGGCTGATCCGGCAACGCTATCCTAAACTGCCTGTCGTGCTCACATCCGGCTACAGCCATGTTCTGGCAGAGGAGGGGCGGCACGGCTTCGAACTGCTGCAGAAGCCCTATGCGGCGGAAGAACTGTCACGCGTGCTGCGGCGGCTGGTCAGGGACCGCAGGGCGCCGGAGCCCGTTTAACGGGCCAGCGCCTTTCCTATTCTATGTCGAGGTGGACAATCACCGGCACGTGGTCGGACGGCTTGTCCCAGCCACGCACTTCTTTGCGGATCGAGGTCGTCCTGAGCTTGTCCTGGGCCTGGGGCGAGAGCAGGAGATGATCGATGCGAATGCCGTGATTCCTCTGAAAAGCTCCCGCCTGATAGTCCCAGAACGAGTAGAGGCCCGGCTGATCGCTGCAGGCGCGGACAGCATCCATGAACCCGAGGTTGAGCAACTCCCGGAACTTTGCCCGGCTTTCCGGCTGAAACAGAGCGTCATTGGTCCAGGCAGCCGGATCGGAGGCATCCCTAGGCTCGGGGATGACGTTGTAGTCGCCGCACAGGACGAGGGGTTCCTCAAGGGCGAGAAGACGGCGCGCGTGGGCATGGAGGCGATCCATCCAGGCGAGCTTGTAGTCGAATTTGGGCGTGCCGATGGGATTGCCATTGGGCAGGTAGATGGAGGCCACCCGCACGGCGCCTGCGGAGGTTGAGATCACGCCCTCCAGATAGCGTGCCTGCTCATCGCTCTCGTCCCCCGGTAGGCCGCGGCTCACGTCCTCCAGCGGGCGCTTGGACAGGATCGCAACACCATTGTAGGCCTTCTGTCCGTGGGTGACCACGTTGTAGCCGAGGGCCTCGACCTCCTCCCGGGGGAAGGCCTCGTCGACGCATTTCAGCTCTTGCAGGCAGACCACATCAGGATCGGCGCTTTTGACAAAGGTGGCGAGGTGATCCAGCCTCTGCTTGATGGAGTTCACGTTCCAAGTG
>JALYFY010000342.1 GCA_030777385.1 Pseudomonadota bacterium
GGGCAGGGGCGGGAGCAACGGTGGGCAAGATGTTCGGTCCTGCCTTTGCCATGAAGGGCGGCATCGGCACCGCCAGCCACCGGGTTCCCGGCACCGACGTCGTTGTTGGCGCTATCGTGGCTGTGAACGCTGTAGGCGACATCTGCCATCCCGACACCCGCCAGATCCTTGCGGGAGCCAGACGGGAGGAGGGGAAGGGCTTCCGGGACACCATGGTGGCCATCATGGGCGGCTACCGCGTGGTGACATCAACCGGCAGCAACACGACGATCGGGGCTGTTGCCACTAATGTGCCGTTCACCAAGGCCGAGATGAAGAAGATCGCTCAGATGGCACACGATGGTTTCGCGCGCAGCATCAATCCCGTTCACACGATGTCGGACGGTGACACGATCTTCGCGTTGTCGACGGGCAAAGCCTCATCGGTCCGTGCCGATGTCTCGGCGATCGGAGCGATCGCCGCCACCATAATGGCCCAGGCCGTGGCCCGCGCGGTGGTTCAGGCCGAGAGCCTGACGGAGCATCAGCTCCCGGCCCACAGGGAATACGTGAAGGGCTGAATAGAACCGACAGGTCGATCTCAATGAGCGGGGAGGCGTCTGAGAGCGAACCTCCCCGCTTGTGACAGGTGGCTTCCCATTCTCTGGACAGTCGTTGATCGGGAGTTGGCCCGCTTTGCCTCGCACCTCAGTAGAGCCAAGCTTGTGCCGGCGGCACCGGTTTCCCTGATGCACCAATAAGGTCACACCGCTCTGAGCTTCCGGAGCCATGTGACCATCGCCCGAGCCGTTCTCAGAGGATAGGGGCAAGCCACTCCTTGATCTTGCCGAACTTGAGATGGTCAGCAACCGACGTGGGAGCCTTGGCCTTCTGTTGAACGGCATCCAACCGAGACCCCACCTCCTCCGCCGTCAGGACATCAGCTTGCCGCCCGATCGCCAAGGCGCCTTCCAGGACCTCGAGGCGATCCTGGAAGCTCATGCGGCATCTCAGGTGTTGCGCAATATAGGCCTCCCGCTCCTGCTCCACCTTTGTATCGGCGCAAGCCAAGCGGGTGACGTACGGCAGCAAAAGCTGACGCTGCGCATCATCAGCTTCATCGTTCAGGAGCATCGCCAAGCGGCAGATCGGCCGCGAGAAGCAGGCCGGCATGCTCTCAACGGAGCGGACCGGCTGGTACGGAAAGCCGGCGGCTACGATGGCCGCCTCATTGATGCAGGTTCCGCCATCCTTTCCGGGGAAGGCGTGTGAGCCTCGTTTCAGCTTCCAGTTCAGAATGTGATTGAAATCGTCCATGGCGGCCATCCCTGTGGCGCGCCCCCACAGTAGAATGGTGAGCCCCTGACAGCTCACCTGTCAATTGCGTAATCGCGCAGGTATGGGGCATCAACGGATTGATCGGGAACCATCGGTAGCATGGCTGCTGGTGCAGCTCGAGCGCGGTGGCGGGGCATCTTGGAGCACCATACCAAAATCGAGCCCGAACTCGATTTGGCGAACGACAGACCAGCGGGGCTGGCTACACCAGATCCGGCAAGGAGGTTGGCAGGGCCAGCCCTGCCTTGCGCGCTTGGTCGAGCTGCTTCTTCACCGAGGAGGCTGACCATGTGAGACCGCCACGTGGCGTGCGCTCCCGCATGCGTTCCAGTTGCGATCCGATGTCCCGCAACGAGAGGCTCGGGTCAGTCATGGCGATGCCGGCGATCAACGTCATGAGGCGGTCCTCCGGGTTCCTGCGCGGGGCAGGGCGGAGGAGGGCAGGGTCCGCCATGTGCTGCGCCACAAGCTTGCCAACGGCACGCCGCAGCCGGGCTACTGTCCAGGATTGCCCGCTGTCACCCAGCACGCGAACAACATCCTCCCAAGGGCGCTGGGGCCGCAGGCGGCGAACCGTCGGCATCCACTGGTCTGCGCCGGCGATCAGATCATCCAAATAGACCTTCTCCCGGGCGAGGGCGATCTTGCGAATGGCCTCTGGCCGTCGCTCGCGCATGCCCGGATTGCCCGGCTTCTTGCCCCGTGCCTTGGCAGCCATGATCCCGGCCCGCGTCCGCTCTGAGATGAGGGAACGCTCGAGCTGAGCGACGGCACCCAGGACTTGCAAGGAAAATATACCTTGTGGGGTCGAGGTGTCGATCGGATCGCGTAAGGACCGGAAATGGGCCTTCCTGGCCTCCAGCGTCTCGATCACCTCCAGGAGGTGGCTCACCGAGCGAGCTAGGCGGTCGAGGCGCACCACGACCAGGACCTCATCCGGCTTGATCTCACGGAGGAGCCGCGCCAGCACCGGCCACGTCCGACTAGCCCCGGAGCCATGCTCTTGATGGATCTCAGCGCACCCGGCAGCGCGCAGCTCCTCGAGTTGGGCATCGTGCACCTGTTCCTCGGTGGACACCCGGGCGTAGCCAATCAGGCGCTTCTTAGAAGGGGAGAGGGCCATCATTCTTCGCTGGTCAAGTGAGGTCTGCGGACAGGCCCAGCTGGGTAGCCGCCTGCCGCAGCCGCCAATCCCGGGTCCAGAGCAGGGCCTCGGGGGTAAGTCTCGCTGCTGCTAGAAGGTGTGCATCAACAAAGCCTATCCCAAGTCCATAGAGTTGCTCCCGCTCAATCAGCATCATGACCTCATCATCACTGGCGACATTGGCCTGGGGCAGGTCGCGGAGGGACTCAAGCACAGTCCTGCGCTGGCGAAGACTGCCGAGGGCAAGCTCACCCGTGACAACGGAATGCGCCAGTACCTGCCCCTTGCCGAGGAGATCTGCCAACACCAAATCGCTGCTCTTCAGGTGGTCGATCCACACCGAGGTATCAACGAGGATCACTGAGCATCCGTTTGTCGGCGCGGGACAGGCTTAAGGTCAGGCTCGGTACCACCGAGGCGGGCCAGCCTGCGGGCACTCTCCCGCTCGATCAGAGCCTTCAATGCTTCACGAACCAGAGCCGATTTCTCCTGCAGGCCGGTAAATGCCTGCGCCTTTGCGACAAGTTCGTCGTCCAGAG
>JALYFY010000343.1 GCA_030777385.1 Pseudomonadota bacterium
TCGGCGATGATCAGCGCGGGCCGCAGGGCGATGGCGATGGCGATGAGGACGCGCTGGCGCATGCCGCCCGACAACTCGTGAGGGTATTGCCTGGCGCGCAGTTCCGGCTGCGGGAGGCCCACGCGGGCGAGAAGCTCGATCACCCGCGCCTCGATCTGTGCCTTGCTGCCGAAGCGATGGATCTGCAGCACCTCGGCCACCTGGGCCCCGATGGTCCTGACGTGATTGAGGGAACTCGTCGGGTCCTGCGGGATCAGGCTGATCTTGCTGCCGCGGATGGTGTCGAGCCGCTTCTGCGACCATCCGGAAATGTCGGTCCCGTTGAGCCGGATGGCGCCGGACTCCACCCGGCCGTTCTCGGCCAGAAGCCCGATCACGGCCTGCGCCGTCGTGGTCTTTCCGGAACCCGATTCCCCGACCAGCGCCACCACCTCGCCCGGTCGCACCTGGAGCGAAATGTTATGGACGACCCTTTGGAAGCCGTTGCCGCCCGTATACGAGACGGCGAGATTGCCGATGTCGAGCACCGGGGCATCCAGGCCTCTTTCCGATGCGGAATCAATGTCGAGCATACTTGTCATATCCGGGTCTTTCCGAAGGACTGGCTGATCCGGTTCGCCGACAGCACCACGAGGATCACGACGATTCCGGGAGCCGTTGTCAGCCACCAGGCGCGCGCGATGTAGTTGCGTCCCTCAGCAATCAGCAGGCCCCATTCCGGAGTGGGCGGTGGCGCGCCGTAGCCGAGGAAGCCCAGGGTGGAGATGGCCAGGATAGCCGAGCCGAATTGCAGCGCCGCCAGGGCGATCACGGAGGTCAGAGAGTTGGGAAGCACATGCCGCAGCAGCACGCGGAAGAAGGTTCCGCCGCTGCCGAAGGCGGCCTCCACATAGTCGCTGCCGCGCACCCGCACCACCTCGGAGCGCGCCAGGCGCGCAAAGCTGGCGATGGAGGTGACGCCCACGGCGATGGCGGCGTTGATCGTTCCAAACCCGAGCAGGATGACGATGCTGAGCGACAGGAGCAGGTAAGGGATCGACAGCAGCACGTCGACGACCCGCATGATGATGCTGTCGATCACGCCGCGGGCGGAGCCTGCGATCAGCCCGAGCGCCGTTCCCACCACGAGCCCTACGCCCACCGCCACGAAGGCGCCGGAGAGCGAGTTCCCTGCTCCATAGACGATACGGGCATAGAGGTCGCGGCCCAGCGCATCCGTGCCGAGCCAATGCTCCGCGCTCGGAGCGCGAAGCTGCTGCCTCGCCACGCCGACCGTGCCGCTATAGGCTGTGAACCACTCCGGAAAGATCGCCCAGAGGACGACGATGGCGATCACGAGCCAGGCCAGAACCAGACCGAGCGGGATGCGCTCCAGCCCGGAGAGCCAGCGGGAGGCCAGCGGCGCTCCTGCCCTCCGATGTTGTCCGAGAGCCGAAGAGCGGCTCTGCCGGATGCCTGCATCCGCCCGAAACAGGCTTCGCCCTGTCGAATTCAAGCCGGTCATGCGGCAGCTCCTCTCACTCTGAGGCGGGGGTCGAAGACGGGATAGAGCAGGTCGACCACAAGATTGATGAGCACGAAGGCCACGGCCGAGAACACCACGAGGGCCTGGAGAACCGCGATGTCCTGATTTCCCACAGCGCGCTGCGTGAGGCTGCCGATGCCGCTCAGGCCGAACACCGCCTCCGTCACCACGGCGCCGGCCAGGAGTTCGCCGAACAGAACGCCCGCAATGGTGAGGGTCGGTAGAACCGCATTCCTCGCCACGTGACGCCACAGCACCCAGCTTCGCGAAGCGCCCTTCGCGCGGGCGACAGCCACGAAAGTCTCCGTCATGACATCGTCGATGTTGCGCATGAGCACCTGCGCGAGGGGCGCGGAGATCGGGATGGCAAGGGTCAGCACGGGAAGAATGAGCGCCTGCCACTCGCCGGGATTGATGACGGGAATGAGCTTGAGCTGAAACGAGAAGATCTGGATCAGCAGAATGCCGAGCCAGAACACCGGCGTCGAGATGAACAGGGACG
>JALYFY010000344.1 GCA_030777385.1 Pseudomonadota bacterium
GGTGGACGCACTCGGCAACCTGGCGGCCTTTCTGCTTCTGCTGGGCCAGCTGCATGACAGTGTCGGGGCCGAGCCCTTGCTGGATAGCATCGAGATTGGGGCTCTGATTGCCGACAAGGGCTTCGACAATGATGCGCTGCGCCAGGAGCTAGATGCTCGCGGCGCCACCGCTGTTATCCCGCCCAAAGCCAATCGTGCGCGGCAGATTGCGTGTGACTTTGCGATGTACCGCTGGCGTCACCTGATCGAGATGGTCTAATCACAAATGACAAATTCTGCCTCAGCCGCTTCGGGCAGCTTAAGCTGAACTGGTGGCGGTTGCCGTTGCGCTTGCGCCAGCCGGAACCAGGGAGTTGCCCTGTGCCGCAGAGCATATCTGCAGCAGGAGGCAATGATGCGGGATTGGCGGGTACGTCGCGTGTGGCAGCCCCATCCGGACGGGCAGCGGCACTGGGACCGGACCTATCAGCAGCTGATGGCCTGGGCCCACACCGGACCACGATGCGCCGCGCTCCCGGCCGACCCCGCGCCTCCCGCACAGGAGGGGAACCATGAGGATCGGGATCTATGCACGGGTATCGACCCAGCGCCAGGCCCAGGCGGACGGCCTCGCCCAGCAACTGGAGCGTCTGCAGGCGCATGCAGGCCAGCACGGATGGACAGTCGCGCCCGAGAACGTCTTCCGCGATGACGGCTACAGCGGCGCCACTCTCAAGCGACCCGGACTGGAGCGGCTGCGGGATCGCGTGGCCCTGCGGGACCTGGATGGCATCCTGATCACCGCTCCCGACCGGCTTGCCCGCAACTATGTGCATCAGGTGTTGCTGCTGGAGGAGATCACGGCCACCGGATGCCAGGTCCACTTTCTTGACCGGCCGATGAGCCAGGATCCGCACGATCAGCTTCTGCTGCAAATCCGTGGGGCCGTGGCCGAATACGAGCGCAGCCTGATTGCCGAGCGCATGCGGCGCGGCCGGCTGCGCAAGCTGCAGGCCGGCGTTCTGTTGCCGTGGGTCCGGGTGCCGTACGGCTATCGCGTCGATCCGGATCGCCCCCGCGATCCCGCCGGCGTCCGTCAGGATGAAGCCGAGGCTGTCGTGGTGGCCGAGATGTTCGCCTGGTATGCTGACGAGGGCCGCAGCTTGTATGGCTTGGCCAAGAAGCTGCATCAGGACGCCGTGAGGCCACCGCGGAGCCGGACACGCTGGAGTGCGTCTGGCCTGCGGGTGATCCTGACCAATCCCGTCTACACCGGCGAGGTGTATGCCGGGCGGATTCAGCAGGCCTGCCGGACCGGAAGCACGACCACGCCTCGACGCATCCGCGCGCGGGAGGCTCGACGCATCCGCGCGCGGGAGGACTGGATCGCTGTCGCGTCGATCCCGGCCATTGTCACCCAGGAGCAGTTTGATCGCGTGCAGGCCAAACTCGCCCAGAACCGGCAATTCGCAGGCCGCAACAACACGGCTCAGAGTTATCTGTTGCGAGGCTTGGTCAGTTGCGGCGTGTGCGGGTTGGCCTGCTTCGGCCGCTGCTTGCAATCGCAGTATCGCTACTATTGCTGTCGCGGCAAGCTGTCGGACCTCAACTCCAACCGGGAGACGAAGTGCCGCTCGCGCTTTACTCCGGCCGAGCCGATGGAGAGCCTGGTCTGGGAGGATCTATGCCGGTTGCTGACCCATCCGGAGGCGATCCGCTATGCGCTGGAGCGGGCGCATGGCGGGCATTGGCTGCCTCAGGATCTCCAAGCCCGGCGCGATGCCCTGAAGCAGGGACAAGTCCGCGTGGAGCAGCAGATCGAGCGCCTGACCGAGGCTTATTTGAGCAAGGTTGTGGGTCTGGAGGAGTATCGCCGGCGCCGTCACAACTTGGAGCAGACGGCCCAAAGCCTTCGCGCCCAGAGGCAGCAGCTGGAGGCGCAGGTCGACCGTCAGAGCGAAATCTCACGCGTGAGCCTGAGTATCGACGAGTTCTGCCGCCGGGTGCAGGAAGGGCTCGAGCAGGCGACGTGGGAGCAGAAACGGCAGCTCATCGAGTGGCTGGTGGTGCGGGTGATTGTTACAGACGGTGAGGTCGAGATCCGCTATGCCATTCCAACCAGCCCAAATGGCGAAGCTACCCGCTTTTGTCATTTGCAGTCAGACTATCGAGAATATGTTCGTCAAGCTCAAGGACTGGCGGCGCATCGCCACCCGCTGCGCCCACAC
>JALYFY010000345.1 GCA_030777385.1 Pseudomonadota bacterium
TCGGACAGGCCGTTGATCTCCGCCTCGACGGTGGAGACGAACTGCTCGGTGAGCAGCCTCTGGGCGCTCCAGGCCACATAGCCGAGGGTCACGAAGGCAAAGACCGTGAAGATGGCCAGATAGGCGAGGGACAGCTTGAAGGCCGTGGTCCGGAAGAGCTTGCCGAGGGCGCCCATCGCCGTGTTCACGGGAGCATTCAACGGAGCGCCCTCATTCCTCGTGTCCGTCGGACCCGACACGGACCATGTAGCCGGCGCCACGGATCGTATGGATGAGCGGCTTGTCGAAGCCCTTGTCGATCTTGGCCCTGAGCCGCGACACATGAACGTCGATCACGTTGGTCTGCGGATCGAAATGGTAGTCCCACACATGCTCGAGGAGCATGGTGCGCGTGACCACCTTGTTGGCGTTCCTCATGAGGTATTCCAGCAGCCTGTACTCGCGCGGCTGCAGGACGATCTCCTGACCGGAGCGCGTGACCCGGTGGGACAGGCGGTCGAGCTCCAGGTCGCCGACGCGGTAATGAGTGGGCTCGGCGTTGGGCGCTGCGGCCCGGCGGCGCGACAGGACCTCGATGCGGGCCAGGAGTTCGGAGAAGGCGTAGGGCTTGGGAAGGTAGTCGTCGCCGCCGGCGCGCAGGCCCTTCACCCGGTCGTCCACCTGACCCAGCGCCGACAGGATGAGAACCGGCGTCTCCACCTTCTGCTCGCGCAAGGAGCGGATCAGGGACAGGCCGTCGAGCTTCGGCAGCATGCGGTCGACCACGAGCACGTCGTAATCCCCTGCCTCCGCCATGGCGTAGCCGTCCAGGCCATCGGCGGCATGATCCGCCACATGGCCCGCTTCACGGAAGGCTTTGACGAGGTAGGAGGCCGCCTCTCGGTCGTCCTCGATAATGAGAATTCGCATGATGCCCAGCGTAACGCAGTTTGAACCCGACGGCAGGCCGGCCCTGGAGGGGAAGAGGCCAGCCTGCCGCGGGCAGAAGACACCAGACGTCGGGGGCAATCAACAATTAAGCCTGGCGCCCTACTTCATTCAAAGGGTTAGGCTCCTTTTGGTTGGCTTGCGACCTCGAGGGTCACGTTCCGCTCCTTGCCGTCGCGGTAGAGCGTGATCGACAGGGACTTGCCCGGAGCGACCTGGGCCACCTTGCGGGACAGGTCCTTGGCCTCCTTGATCGGCTCGCCGTCGACGGCCAGGATGGTGTCGCCCGTCTTGATGCCGGCCTTGGCGGCGGGTCCGTCCTTGATGGCCTCGGCCACGAGGGCGCCCCTCGGCTCCTTGAGACCGATGGCCTCCGCGATCTCCTTGGTCACCGGCTGCATCTGCACGCCGATGAAGCCTCGGGTCACCGAGCCCTTGTCCTTAAGCGCCGTGACGATCTGATCGACGGTGCTTGCGGGGATCGCGAAGGCGATCCCCACATTGCCGCCGGACGGCGAGAAGATCGCCGTGTTCACGCCCACGACCTCGCCCGAGAGGTTGAAGGTGGGGCCGCCCGAGTTGCCCTTGTTCACCGAGGCGTCGATCTGGATGAAGTCGTCATAGGGACCGGCGCCAATGTCGCGGTGCTGAGCCGAGACGATGCCGGCCGTCACCGTGCCGCCGAGGCCGAACGGGTTGCCGATGGCCACCACCCAGTCGCCGATCCGGGCCTTCTGGCCGGCGAGGCGAACATAGGGGAAGTCGCTGCCTTCCACCTTGAGAAGGGCCAGATCGGTCTTCGGATCCGTGCCGATCACCTTGGCGTCGAGGGTCTTGCCGTCGTCCATGGTCACCTGCACCTCGGAGGCCTTGTCGATCACGTGGTTGTTGGTCACCACGTAGCCGTCGGCCGAGATGAAGAAGCCGGAGCCCAGGGACTGGCCGAACCGGCGGGGGCGTTCCTGACGCTGGCCTCGATCCTGGTCGCGCTGACCGTCACGGAACTGGCGGAAGAAGCGCTCCATCGGATGGCCGGGCGGAAGGTCGGGCATCGAGAATTGCGGGCTGTCGTCATCGTCGCGGGAGGCGACGTTCTGCACCTTGACCTTCACGGCGACGACGGCAGGCTTCACCTGCTCGATCACGTCGGCAAAGGACGGAACGTTCTGGATCGGCTGCGCCATGGAGCGCAGCTCCGCATGGGCGGAATTCGGGGCCACCAGACCGCTCTCGACGGCGCCGCCCGCGATCAATGCGGCAACGGCCGCAGCGCCGAGCCATTTCGCGGTGCGCTTGCGGGCCGGAATGGAAACCTTGTCCAACATGTCTGTCTCTCCTTGATGAACCCTTCTGGGCTCGTCGTGAGAGCAACATGGGGTCGGGCGCCTTACGGCGCTCTCACCTCAAGATGAAATCTTCGTAAGGTTCGTCCAGATTCCGGGAAGACCGCGGCCAGGATGGCGCTGCACATGTCACGGATCGCCAAATGAGAAGGGCCGCGCCTGGAC
>JALYFY010000346.1 GCA_030777385.1 Pseudomonadota bacterium
GGGCTTCCCTTTGGGCGGCACGCGCCCTGGCCTACCGTGAACGCCAGGGCATCGACCATGAAGCGGTTGCGATGGGCGTCGTCGTGCAGGCGATGGTGGCGGCTGATGTCTCGGGCGTGCTCTTTACGGCCAACCCAAACACCGGAGCGCGCGATGAGCTGGTCGTCAACGCCAGCTTCGGTCTCGGCGAGGCCATCGTTTCCGGTGAGGTGACTCCCGACACCTACGTGCTGGATCGGAAGAGCCTCACCCCGAAGGAGACCCGGCTGGGCTCTAAAGTGGTGATGATCGTCGCAGCCGATGGTCAAGGCACCGGCGGTCAAAAAACGACGGCCAAGGACGTTCCTGAGGCGTGGCGCGGCGGGTCGGCGCTCTCCGAGACGCTACTGGGCGAGCTGGCCGCGCTGGGGGTGCGGGTGGAGGAGCACTTCGGCGGCGTTCCGCAGGATATCGAGTGGGCCGTGGCGGATGAGCGCTCCTGGCTCCTGCAGGCGCGAGCCATCACCAACCTGCCGCCGGCCCCATTGCGTAATGTGCGTTGGGAGCCACCCAGGCCGGGCAGCGTCTGGATGCGCCGGCAGGTGGTCGAGCACATGCCCGAGCCGCTCTCGCCCCTTTTCGACGAGCTCTACCTGCAAGAGGGCCTGGATCAGTCGGTGCGTGAGATTGCCATTTTCATGAGCAATCTGGTCGGGTTCGAGTTCGACATGTGGGACTTTGTCCCGCCGCCATTCGCCACCACGGTGAACGGCTACGCCTACAGCGTTGCCAGCTTCGACTTCCGCTGGCGAGTTGTTCTGCAGATCTTACGGATCTATACGACAGCCCTGCCCAGGTTGCTCCGTTATATGCTCCCGCACTGGCGGGATGAGGCGTTGCCCGGCTATCTGGCAACCATCGAGCGCTGGAAGGGCATCGATTTGGCCGACGCCTCGGACGGGGAGCTACTGCGGGGCGTACGCGAGCTGGCTGTGGCAGATGCTGTCTACTGGTTTGCGGCTGCCGTGCCCCTGGGGTTGGCGCGGATCACAGACGCTGTGCTCGACCGCTTCCTGAAATCTACCACCGCCGGGCGCGGCTCCTCGAACGGCCTGCGTCCGACCAGTGGTCCCTACCTGCGCGGCTTCCCGTCCAAAGCCCTTGAGGCTCAGGCGCAGCTGGAAGCCATCGCCAGGCACATCCACGGCTCCGAAGCGCTGCGCGATCGAGTCGTTACCAAGCCGGCTGGCCGGCTTATTGACACGCTGGCGCAGCACCCCGATGGGAAACCGATACTGGATGCCCTCGGACATTATCTCGACCAGTACGGCCACCAGATCTACAACCTGGACTTCGTAGCGCCGACGCAGGCGGACGATCCGCTTCCGGTGCTGTTGAGCCTGAAAGCCGCGGTAGAGCACCCGAAGCGAGACGCGCGTGCCCATCAGGCGGAACTGGCGCAGGAACGCGAAGCGCTGGTAGAAAGCACCTCACAGTCACTCCATCCCATTCAGCGACGGCTGTTCCGGCAGCTCTTGAACTGGGCGCAACGCTTCACACCCTACCGAGAGGAGGCGCTCTTCTACGTGGGCGCGGGATGGCCGACGCTGCGGCGGTTGGCACTCGAACTTGGCCGGCGGCTTACGGAAGCCGGCTCGCTCGATGCTGCCGATGACGTCTTCTACCTGAAGAGCGCAGAGCTGACGTCCGCCAGCGTTGCACGTTCGGGCGGTCAGAGTCTCCCGGAACTTGCACAACTGGCGCGAGAGCGACGTGAGCTACGGGAGGCGCGCAAGCGGCTGGATCCGCCGGTCACAATTCCCCCAGGCGCCCGTCTCGAGTTCGGACCGGTCAAGCTGTCGCTGTTTGAGCCCCAGCCCCGCGGCGCGGGCGAAGGCCCAACGCTAAATGGCTTCGCCGTCAGCCCGGGCCGGGTCACCGCAGCGGCGAGCATCGTCCGCTCACCGGAGGACTTCGACAAGATGGCGCCGGGCACGATCCTCGTCTGCCCGACCACCACGCCAGCCTGCACACTTCTATTCTCTCAGGCGAAGGGGCTGGTCACCGACATCGGTGGCGCGCTGGCCCACGGCTCGATCGTGGCGCGAGAGTACGGTATTCCGGCCGTTATGGGCACGGGCAATGCCACCCATCGCATCGAAAGCGGCCAGAGCATCCAGGTCGACGGCGACGCTGGCACAGTGACGCTTGTAGACGAAGCCGACACAGGCGCACCGGTAGAAGTTGTCGCCGAAAAGAAGCGGCCCTCCGCCCGGAAAGTTGCGCTTGCCGCGCTGGCTGCCGGAGCATTGGGGTTGATCCTCTGGCCGAAGAGACGCAGATAGCGTGTGCAGAAGACGGTATGATCTACCGTTTCCATTCAACAAACCAGCAGATCTCCCGGCACCAAGTGGGGGGCCTCGCCTGAGCCGGGCAACCCTGGTCGTAGACCTTCCGCTCCGTCCCGGCTAGGTGATCATCGCTGAGCTTGGTACTCTAGCGCATGAAGCCTTCGGTTTATTCGGTCGAGGGTTTCTCTATAGGGACCGGAAGCAAAGGCCTTAGATCTCCGTGATCTTCTGACCCGTCCGTTCCTGCCACCACTGTGCGAAGATGTGCCGATGACAGAACCTCCCCGTCTTCTCGTGACACAACAGGATCGCGGCGTCGTGATCGGCAACCTTCTCTCGCAAGGCAGCCGCGACTTGTTCTATACCGACGGCTTCCAGGGCAGCCCGGTACGTACACTCGTAGACGGCCTCATCTTCTGGGGTCTGATCACACCCCTTCCACCACCGCAGCAGTGCTTCACTCGGCGCGAAGGGCACATCGTCGAGCTCTTCACATGCGTAGGTCACGAATCTCGATTTGCGCCGGCTGATACCGATCTTCAGCACCGTGTCGTACGGTGGGTGCTTTAGGGCAGGTTTATGCCAATAGCTAGTGAACAGGTCGGCCTCGAGCACGGTTTTCCCTCTCTCCTCTAACGCTGCCTATTCTCCGTGCATCTAGGGCACGGGACGGCCTATATGAACTCAATCTCTTAGTCATCTTTCCCTTCAGCCATATTGCCGACCTAGACGCCGGCTCGGATGCAGCCGTGCAGGGTCTCTTCGGCCCCAGCATAGTCGAACGGGTGGCCAGCACGTACACTCCCGTCGATCAAGAGATCCTATCTCATGGTCCGGCCCCGAGATGTTACCGACACCGTCGGGACGCGTCAGCAGTAGAGGCGATATTTGCGGATACTTGACGGCAAGCTCAGAGTCACAAATACCTGCAAAACAGCCATTTTTAGTGGGGTTCGAGTAGGGAACAGGCTTACTCGTAATGAGCAGGACAGCGGTTCGAGTCCGCTCGTCGGCTCTCTCGGAATCGGGTTAGTTAAGCCGAATAC
>JALYFY010000347.1 GCA_030777385.1 Pseudomonadota bacterium
AATATGGCAGCGAGGTTGTCATCGAAATCGTGGGAGAGGACCTACGCCTTGTTCTGATCATCCCATGCGTGGACATCGACCTTGTTCAGCGGGATTGAATTTGAGAGCAGCCTTGCCTGACATGCACAAGTCAAACATTCCTTCGGCGTCGCCTCGAAGCAGCGCTTGAGCGCTGCTGAGTTTGATCCTCAGCATCGGCTTGGATGGAACGTCGTTTTGCTACTCGCAATTAAGCAGCGCCTTGAGGCGCATTAATCTGTGCTTCAACGGAAAACGACGGAAGTCCTGCGCACCGGCTGGTGCACAGGACTGCCATCAACGCAGCAAATGTTCCGAGATGAGCCTTGAGGCTGGTAAAGCCAGGAGGCTGCATTGTTGCCGGATATCGGACTTTAAGGACTTCCTGCCCAGCTCACCAATGCACTTTCAGGATTGTTGTTCGTCGGAACGGCAACCCTCACAGGAGCAGGAGGCGTCGCTCGTGCCATACATACTCGCATATGATCCTTCCGAGCGTCTTTGATCATTGCCCTGAAGTCTAACGTCGACATGTTGCGAGTGCGATGAATCAGTCTGGTCTCTTTGTAGCAGGCATTCCACCGGGCCTTGCCTTCGGGGGTGGATGCCCATCCGCTTTCCTGCGCGGCGGCGCTGACGGTGAAGAGGGCCGTTACAGCGAAAATCGATAAGGACAAAATACGCATGTTCGGTGCTCATTGTGTGAGTGTTTGCTCACTTCATGAATGATAACAGTTCCAATCCTCTATCGTCCCATTCCGGGGCCTTGCCCAAAAGGATATCCACTTTTGCGCTGCCTTCGTGGCGCCCCGTAATCGTACCAAGCAAGCCACATTTGCCCACGTCAGACCGGCTGGTCGCTTGGCTCGGATCGTTGGGCTTCATCTGGACATGAAAAAACCCGTTAGGCTTGCACCTAACGGGTTGTATCGATTGGCTGGGGGACCTGGATTCGAACCAAGACTAACGGAGTCAGAGTCCGCTGTTCTACCATTAAACTATCCCCCATCGAAGCCGTTGCGATCCTTCACCTTTTCGGAGAGTTTCTCCATCCGAGGGTGGGAATATTCAGCCGGCGTCGCGGTTGGCGCTGAGATAGGCGGCTTTTGTCACGTCGTCAAGCCATGAAATGGCAAACATTTAGCTTCTATCCTCCCTAGAAGGGGAGGGCTCCGGGAACGGAGATTTGGGCCGTGTTTTGCCCACCCTCCTGCAATCATGTTCCATTGCGGAGCAGGGTGGCGGCCATACTACCTGTCCGGGGTACCCTTCGGCGGCGTGTCCAGGCTGAAACTGGCCCGAAGGGCTGCTTCGTCTTCTGCCGCTTCCGCGTCGGCGGCCATTCGCTCGTAGCGGTCGAGGGCGCCCTGCAGGATGTACGCAGCGGCCATTTTGTCGACCGCTTCGGCCCGCTTGGCCCGGGAGGCATCCGCATCGAGGAGGGTGCGGGTCACCACCATGGTTGACATGCGCTCGTCCCAGAACAGGATGGGCAAGGGCAGAAGCGGCTTCAGGTTGCGCACGAAGGCGCGGGTTGCCTGCGAGCGGGGGCCTTCCGTGCCGTCCATGTTGAGCGGCAGGCCGAAGACGAGGCCGCCAACCTCGTAGCGTGCCACCAGTTCCTTGATGCGTCCCACATCCGGAGTGAACTTCACCCGCTTGATGGTCTCGAGCGGCGTCGCAATCCGCAACTCCACATCGGACAGGGCAAGCCCGATGGTCTTGGTGCCGAGATCGACGCCCATGAGGCGGGCCCGCAGGGCGAGCCCATCGATGAAAGCGACCAACTCGTCGTCTCTTGAGATCACAGGCTGCCTCCTCATCCCACCGGCCGGATCACAGCCAGTATAGAGGAAGTGGTCCGGCGTCGAGATCAGGCCGCGCTGCTGGTCAGATCGGGAGAGGATGGAGCAGGGCTTGCCGTTCCGTGGCGTAACGGCAGGGCTTCCCCTGAAGGCCGGAACAGATGGCAGAACTCGGGTGAGAGCTCAAGCCTGACCTCCTGGCCCATCAGATGGCGCGCGCCGCCCTGCTCGCGGACGGTGAGGCGGCGACCCTGGCCGACCTCCACATAGAGGAGGTGGTTCTCGCCTAGTTCTTCGACCAGCTCGACGCGCCCTGTGAGAGGCCCTTGCGGGCTGACCCGCACATGATCCGGCCGGATGCCGAGGGTAACGGCCTCTCCCGGCTGAACGCCCTTCGGGGAAGCCGGGACGGCCAGGGTGCCGCCGCTGGGAAGCCCGACCAGCACCTCGTCTGGCCCAACACCCGCAACCTTGCATTCGATGAAGTTCATCTGCGGCGAGCCGATGAAGCCGGCGACGAACAGATTGGCCGGGCGGTGATAGAGCTCGAGCGGCGTTCCCACCTGCTCGATGCGTCCGGCGTTGAGCACCACGATCCGGTCCGCAAGCGTCATGGCCTCCACCTGATCGTGGGTGACGTAGATCATGGTTGCCCGCGTGTCAGTATGCAGCTTGGCGATCTCGATGCGGGTCTGCACGCGCAACGCTGCATCGAGATTGGAGAGCGGCTCGTCGAACAGAAACACCTTCGGGTCGCGCACGATGGCGCGGCCGATGGCGACCCGCTGGCGCTGCCCGCCGGACAGCTGCTTCGGCTTGCGGTCGAGGAGCGCCTCGATCTGCAGCATCCGCGCGGCTTCCCGCACCTTCCGGTCGATCTCCGCCTTTGAGGACTTCGCCAGCTCCAGGCCGAAGGCCATGTTGTCGTAGACGTTCATGTGCGGGTAAAGCGCATAGGACTGGAACACCATGGCGATGCCGCGCTTGGCGGGCGCCAGATCGTTCACGCGCTCGCCGCCGATGAAGAGATCGCCGGCCGTGATGTCCTCCAGGCCCGCAATAAGGCGCAGCAGCGTGGATTTTCCGCAGCCGGACGGACCGACGAAGACCACGAACTCGCCGTCGCGAATGGCCAGATCGACGCCGTGGACGACCTTTGCCTTGCCGAATGATTTTTGAACATCTTTCAGAACAACGTCAGCCATTCCAAAAATCCTTTAGCCTTTGACCGCGCCTGCGGTGAGGCCCGCCACGATCTTGCGCTGGAACACGAGCACCAGGGCGATGATGGGGAGCGTCACGATGACGGAAGCCGCCATGATCGTCCCCCAGGGCAGCTCATAGGCCGTGCTGCCGCTCATCAGCGCGATGGCGGGCGGCACGGTGCGCCGCTCGTTGGTGAGCGTGAAGGTGAGGGCGAACAAAAACTCGTTCCATGAGACGATGAAGGCCAGAAGCCCCGTGGTCACGGCAGCCGGTGCCATGAGCGGCAGGAACACGCGCCTCACCACGATCCAGGGCGTTGCCCCGTCAACATAGGCCGCCTCCTCGATCTCCTTCGGCAACTCGCGCATGAAGGTGGTGAGCACCCACACCGTGAAGGGCAGGGTGAGCATGAGGTTGGCGAGGATCAGGCCCGGCAGGGTGTTGTAGAGCCCGAAGCTTCTGATCAGCTCGAACATGCCTGACAGCACCGCCACCTGCGGAAACATGGAAACGGCCAGGATCGTCATGAGCAGGAGCGAGCGGCCCCGGAACGCGATGCGCCCAAACGCATAAGCCGCCGTGATGCCCAAGCCCAGGGACACGGCCACCACGGAACCTGCGACGACAACCGAGTTGAGGATGTTCTGGCCGAAGGGCTGGCGCTCGAATACGCCGGCATAGTTGGAGAAATCCAGCCGCTCCGGGAGGTAGGCCACCGAGAACAGCTCGTTTCCAGAGCGGAAGGACGAGATGATGGCGTAGTAGAACGGAAAGATCGAGAACAGGCCGAGGGCTATCACCAGCAGCCAGAAGCCTGCGCGGCCGAGGATTTTCATCGCGGGTCCTCCCCGAGCCTGACCTGCCCCACGGCCAACGTGATGACGATGAGCAGGGCGATGATCAGGAAGATGAGGGTCGAGGCCGCCGAGCCCAGGCCAACCTCCTGAAAATCCACGAGCTGCTGGCGCGCATAGACGGACATGGAGGCGGTATCGCGGGAGTTCGCGGTGAGCACATAGATGAGATCGAACACCCGCAGCGCATCGAGCGCGCGGAAGATGACAGCGACGAGAAGCGCGGGCTTGATAAGCGGCAGCGTCACGCGGAAGAAGACGCGCACCGGATGCACGCCGTCGACCTTTGCGGCCTCATAGATGTCGCCCGGCAGCATCTGCAGAGCCGCGAGGATGAGCAGCGCCATGAAAGGCGTCGTCTTCCACACGTCGACCATCACCACGGTCCAGAGCGCCGTATCGGGACTGGCCGTCCATGTGATCGGCGCGGCGATCAGCCCGAGGCGCAGGAGCATGTCGTTGATGACGCCGAACTGGTCGTGCAGCATCCAGTTCCACATGCGCGCGGACACCACCGTCGGAATGGCCCAGGGAATGAGGATCACGGCACGCATGAGGCCGCGTCCCGGAAAGGCGGCATTGAGGATCAACGCCACGATGGTGCCGAGGACAGTTTCCATGGAAACCGAAACAGCCGTAAACCACACGGTGTTCCAGACGGAATGCCACCAGTCGGGATCGGTCAGGAGCCCCAGCCACTCGCCGTCGTAATTGGCGATGTAGTTCTCGAAGCCGATGAAGTCGTAGTCGCTTAGGGAGTTGAGGTTTGCGTCGGTGAAGCTGAACCAGATCGTGCGGGCTAAAGGCCAGCCTGCAATGAAAGCCAGAATGATCAGGGTCGGCGCGATGAAGAGCCAGGCTGCCCTGATGCGCGAGCGCGTGAGGTGGGAGCGGCGTTCCCGCACCTGCCCTTGTGCAGGAACGCCTCCATGCGCGATGGCGCCGCTCATGATTACTGCCAGCCGCTGCGCTTGATCCGCTTCAGGTCACGGTCGAGGCGGTTCAACGCCTGGGCAGGCTCGCCGCGCTTGGACAGCACCTGGTGCACCGCGTTGAAGAACTCAGTCGAGACCTTGTTGTAGTTCTGGCCCGTCGCGGTGGCGGGACGCGCAACCGCGTTGGTGAAGACGTCCACGAGATCGCCGATGAACGGGTTGGCCTTGGCGATGTCGGCATCGCCGTAGAGGGACACGATGGTCGGGTTGAAGGAGCCTTGGACCGCCCGGCGCTTCTGCTCGGCTTGACCCGTCAGGTACATGACGAGATCTGTCGCGGCGTCGGCATTCTTGGAATACTTGGACACGGCGAGAAGCTGTCCGCCGAGGGTGCCCGCGTTCCGCCCGTCCGCGCCGCCCTTGGGGAGAGGAGCGATGCCGACCTTGCCCTTGATGGTGCTGTCGGCGCCTTGCGCGAGCGCCCAGGCATAGGGCCAGTTGCGCATGAAGGCGGCGTTGCCCGACTGGAAGACGCCGCGCGATTCCTCCTCCGTGTAGTTGAGCACGCCTTCCGGCGTGATGGTGCCAACCCAGCCCGCGGCGGTCTTCAGGGCTTCCGCGGCCTTCGGGTTGTCGATGGTGACCTCGCCCTTGTCGTCCACGATGGTGCCGCCGCCGAAGGAGGCCACCCATTCCAGCGCGTTGGTCGCAAGGCCTTCATAGGCCCGTCCTTGCCAGACATAGCCCCAGAAATCGCCCCGGCCTTCCTTGCGCTCGCCCTCCTGGACGATGCGGGCGGTCTCGGTCAGGTCGGCCCAGGTCTGCGGCACCGGCCGCTTGTACTTGTCGAGTAGATCCTGCCGGTAATAGAGCAGGCCCGCATCGGCAAACCACGGAACGGCCACCAGCTTGCCGCCGACGCGGCTGGTCTCCACCATCGCCGGCAGGTGGTCATCGATATTCCCTTGAGCCTTCGAGGTCAGGTCGAGCAGGTGCTGCGCCAAAGTCCCGGTCCAGACCACGTCGATCTGGAACACGTCGATGTCGCCGGCGCCTGCGGCGAGAAGCTGCTGGAAGAGGGCAAGCCGCTCGGTAGCGGAATTGGGCGTGGACACGATCTTGACCGTGTTTCCGGTCCTCTGGGCCCAGGCATCGACACCCTGTTTGCAGATCTCGTATTCCTTGCCGAGGGCGCTGCACGAGATGGAGAGTTCGACGGCCCAGGCACCTGTCGAGACCAGGAGACCTGCGGCGAAACCGAGACCGGCAAGCGAGCGGGACATGGCTTTCCTCCAATGTGTTTGATCTTTATTGCTTAGCTTCACAAAGCCCGAGGCAGGCATTTTGTTCCTTTGAAACATGTCCTGCTGCGGGCTTTGCTCCATTTCACCTGCTGGAATCTAAGGGTGCGCTCATGAAAATCACGTGGTTTGGCCATTCCGCCTTCAGGCTCGACTTTGCCGGCAAGGCCGTGCTCATCGACCCGTTCTTCACAGGCAATCCCGGCTTCGAGGGCAATCGGGAGAAGATCGTCGAGGGCATCTCCCACATCCTCCTCACCCATGGCCACGGGGATCATGTGGGCGATACGGTGGAGATCGCGAAGGCGACCGGGGCCAAGGTGGTCGCGAATTTCGAGCTCTGCATGTATCTGGCCAAGCAAGGTCTCGAGAACTTCGACGCCATGAACACGGGGGGCACGACGGACCAGGGCGGCTTCACGGTCACCCTGGTGCGGGCGGACCACTCCTCGGGCCTCGTCGAGATGGACGTGAACTGCCCCCTCGGCAGCGCCAACGGGATCATCGTGAAGGCGCCGGGCGAGCCGACGGTCTACCATATGGGCGATACGGATATTTTCGGTGACATGGCCCTGATCGCCGAGATCCATCAGCCTGACGTGGCGATCGTGCCCATCGGCGACCGCTTCACCATGGGCCCGGAGGTCGCGGCCCTGGCTATCCAGCGCTACTTCAGCGCCGTGAAGGCGGCGATCCCCTGCCATTACGGCTCGTTCCCTATGATCCTGCCCAATGCGGACCGGTTCGTCGCCGCCATGGATGGGAAGGGGATCCAGGTGGTGGTGCCGCATAAGACGGTAGGGGTGACGATCTGACCGTTGAGCTTGTCGTCATCCCGGGGCTGCGGAGCAGAACCCGGGATCGTTGGCAGGATAGACCGCTCTCCCCCTCCCCACAAGGGGGAGGAGGGCTTCCCGCGCGCCATCCTGCACGCGATCCCAGATCTTCGCTGCGCTTCGTCCGGGATGACGATGAACAGCGCGAGGCCCACATCCATCATTGCCCCCCGGCGCGACCGGGTGCTATAGCCCGCCCGATTGATCCTTAAGAGGTTTGACCATTCATGTCGGTCGATGAGAAAACGGTCCGCCGCATCGCCCATCTGGCGCGCATTGCCGTGACGGATGCGGAGGTGCCGCATCTCCAGGGCGAGCTCAACGCGATCCTCTCCTTCGTCGAGCAACTCAACGAGGTGAACGTGGACGGCGTTGAGCCCATGACCTCCGTCACCCCCATGCTCATGAAGAAGCGCCAGGACGGCATCACCGACGGCGGCTACGCGGACAAGATCGTCCAGAACGCCCCTGCTACGGAGGACAACTTCTTCCTGGTGCCGAAGGTGGTCGAATAAACGGCTGCCGGCCGTTCATTCGACCATCCCCGGGCAAGCGCAGCGCGACCCGGGGATCTCCCGCAGAACAAGGCGTGGATGGCTGGGGCAAGTCCAGCCATGACGTCGAGACAAGAGATCCAGTCCCGTGACCGAACTGACCCATCTCACGATTGCCGAAGCCCGAGACGGCCTGAAGGCCAAAGCCTTCTCCGCAACGGAGCTCGCGCAGGCCCATGTCGACGCAGTCGAGAAGGCGAGGGCCCTCAACGCCTATGTGCTGGAGACGCCTGAGAAGGCGCTCGCCATGGCAAAGGCCTCCGACGAGAAGCTCGCCAAGGGCGAGGGCCGCGCGCTCGAGGGCATCCCCCTCGGCATCAAGGACCTGTTCTGCACGGAAGGGGTGGTCTCGACCGCCGGCTCCAAGATTCTCGGTAATTTCACCCCACCTTACGAGTCCACCGTCACCCGGAACCTCTGGGACGACGGCGCGGTCATGCTGGGCAAGCTCAACATGGACGAGTTCGCCATGGGCTCCTCCAACGAGACCAGCGCCTTCGGGCCGGTGGTGTCGCCCTGGCGGCGCGAGGGCTCGAACGTGAGCGCGGGCTCATCCGGTGCCATCGAGGGCACGCATCTCGTCCCCGGCGGCTCGTCCGGTGGCTCGGCAGCGGCCGTTGCTGCCCATCTGTGCCTTGGCGCGACCGCCACCGATACCGGCGGCTCGATCCGCCAGCCGGCGGCCTTCACGGGCACCGTCGGCATCAAGCCGACCTACGGGCGGGTTTCCCGCTGGGGCACCGTGGCCTTCGCCTCGTCCCTGGATCAGGCAGGCCCCATCACCCGCACGGTGCGGGATTCGGCCATCATGCTGCGCTCCATGTCCGGGCCCGACCCCAAGGACACCACCTGCGTGGACTTGCCGGTGCCGGATTTCGAGGCTGCCGTGTCCCGCGGCGTGAAGGGCCTCAAGATCGGCATACCGAAAGAGTACCGGATCGACGGCATGTCGCCGGAGATCGAAGGTCTCTGGCAGCAGGGCACGGAATGGCTGCGCGCCGCCGGCGCCGAGATCGTCGAGGTGTCGCTGCCCCATACAAAATATGCGTTGCCCGCTTACTACATCGTGGCGCCTGCCGAGGCGTCCTCGAACCTCGCCCGGTATGACGGCGTGCGCTACGGCTTGCGGGAGAACGGCCGGGATATTGCCGATCTCTACGAAAAGAGCCGCGCCGCCGGCTTCGGGCGCGAGGTCAAGCGCCGCATCATGATCGGCACCTATGTGCTCTCGGCCGGCTACTACGATGCCTATTATGTCCGCGCCCAGAAGCTGCGCACCCTGATCAAGCGGGATTTCGAAGAAGTCTATGCCCAGGGCGTCCATGCCATCCTGACGCCGGCCACCCCCACGGCTGCCTTCGGCATCGGCGAGAAGGGCTCGGGCGATCCGGTGGAGATGTATCTCAACGACATCTTCACGGTGACGGTGAACATGGCGGGTCTTCCCGGCATCGCCGTGCCGGCCGGTCTCGATGCGCAGGGACTGCCCTTGGGCCTCCAGCTCATCGGCCGGGCCTTCGACGAGGAAACCCTCTTCGCGGCAGGCCAGGTGATCGAGGACGCGGCAGGCCGCATCGCGCTGCCTCAACCCTGGTGGGCGTGAACGGCGTGGGACCCACCGTTCCCGTCGTTACCCTTTGGGACTGGCTGCCTGCGGCCTTCGATCCGGTGATGATCTTCCTTGCCGTCTGGTTCGGCTGGAGGGCCGACCAGTTCGGCAAGGTGCTGATCGTCGGCCTTGCGGCCTTCTGCATCTCGGTGCTGGTCTCCTGGGCGATCAGCAGCCTCGGCCTGCCCTGGATCGCACCTGTCCGGGCTGACGCGCTGACACTGTTCCCCGTCAGATGGATCGCCGCCATGCTCTGGGCGATCGGCGCCTACACTGCACGAAGGGTCGTGAGCCGTTAGGCCTGTGCGATCCCTGCACCGGACCCTGTCGAGGTGCCGAGAGCCGTTGCAATCTCTGTGAGGGTGGCTTGCTCTGCCTCGCTGACCGCGACTCCTCCAAATCCCAGGAATCCGCCTTCCTTGCCGGCTTCCGCCGATTTCTGGGCAACGCTCAATAGCCAGGATTTGAAGGCTGCGGCTTCCTCGGGCGCTTTGGCGTCCAGAAGGGTCGATACGGCACGCAACTCGTCGATGGCCTTGCGCTTCACATCGGCGAACTGGCTGCCCTTGAACTGCTCCTGAAACGAGCTTCGCACGGCGTTGCGGGTTTCGGAATTGGTGATGTCCTCGACAACCGCCTTGACGAGGGGAGCCGCCTGAGCGTTCTGCTTGGCTTCCACAAGAGCCCAGCCGCTGGACATGGATTCCTGCAGCAGGCTCCAGAGCCCGCCCGGATCCGCGGCGGTGATCGCCATGCTGGCCACCACCGGGCTTGCAACGAGGCGGGACCATTCCTCGGGGGTAAAGCTCGCTTTGTTCACCATTTCAATGCTCCTGTTGCACAGCGTGGCTGCGGAATCATCACGCCTAACCGTCACGGTTGGGGTTTGTTCCTCGACGGGCAGGGCTGCCCCGGGCCAAAAAGAATGGGCCTGACGCAAGGTCAGGCCCATCATGCAGTCTTACGCGTGACGCGGGATTACTGCTGCGGAGCCGGGGTGGCCGGAGCAGCAGGAGCCGGCGTGGTCGGGGTGACCGGGGCCGTCGTCGAGCCGCCAGCAGCGCCCGAGCCGGTCGTGCCGGTGCTCGGCGAAGAGCTCTGCGTCTGACCTGCGGTGCTGCCGGTCGTGCTCGGCTCGTTGCTGCCGCCATCATAGAACAGGAAGGCGAGCAGGCCGAGAGCGATAACAAGACCGCCGATCACGTAAGCAAGAGTGTTGGAACCACGTCCATCGGTCGTAGAGATATTGGTCTCACGATTGTAGACGTTGGGTTCGCGATCCATCGGATCCATAGCCATTTTGAAACTCCTTGACCGTTTTACCTCCCGTTCAACGCCGAATGTGGGATGGGGTTTCATTGGAGCGTGGCAATTATTTTCGAAACCTGTGCATAAATTCGGCATCATCTTAGCAATCGGGTAATCAATCTGAATGGCCGTTCATCTTGAAAGGGGTTGACCGGCCTCGGCGTCGCTCGTACTTCGAGCGGGAAACGCGAGAAATAAAGGCGCGACGCTCATGAACGCTCCGGTCAACCCCAAGAAGCTCATCAAAGGCGCGACAGGCGATTGGGAAATCGTCATCGGCATGGAGATCCATGCCCAGGTGACGAGCCAGGCCAAGCTGTTCTCCGGCGCCTCGACGGCCTTCGGCGGCGATCCGAACAGCCACGTTTCCCTGGTGGACGCGGCCATGCCCGGCATGCTGCCGGTCATCAACGAGGAATGCGTGCGTCAGGCCATCCGCACGGGCCTGGGCCTCAAGGCCGAGATCAACCTGCGCAGCACCTTCGACCGCAAGAACTACTTCTATCCCGACCTGCCGCAGGGCTACCAGATCAGCCAGTACAAGTCGCCGATCGTGGGCGAGGGCGAGGTCATCGTCGACTTGCCTGACGCAGAAAGAGTGACGGTTGGGATCGAG
>JALYFY010000348.1 GCA_030777385.1 Pseudomonadota bacterium
ACTCCCAGCGGACCAAGGATGCGGTCGCCACGACGGCCGCCGTCGTCATCTTCTGGCCGGCTGCCTTCTTGGTGGGCGGCGACAATGCCAAGACGGCGGAACTCGCCAACCTGAAGGGACAGATGCAGGCCATCGAGGCCGCTTCGATCCAGAAGAAGTGCGGGATCACCTTCAGCCGGGCCTAAAGCCGGCTCGCTCAATCTGAAAGCCGCCAACGCCCGCCGTTGGCGGCTTTTTATTGGGCGGCGAGCCGATAGACCCGAGAGGCAGCCTTGAACTCGGCCTCGCGCCTTTGGCGGCGCTCCATCGCCTCGTAGTCCTGGCCCCAGACGCTCTCCTGGAACAGCTCGTCCACATGGGACGCAGCCCAGGCCTGGTCCACGTCGAGTTGCTGCGCCGCATGGGCCAGCGCGATCAGCACCGAGCCTGAGAGCGTCGTCATCACGTGCAGGGCGGCAAGGGCAAAGGGAGACTTGATCCCCTCGACAGCCTTGCGAATGGCAGCAATGGATTCCTCCGGCTGCGCCACATGCATCACGCCCTCGCCTAGGATGAAGCGCGCGCCGAGGCTGTCTTTCGCCCAGTCGAGAACCGGGCTCCAGGCGTTATCCTGGGACTGGGCCAGACGCTCGGGCTCGCTTGCCCGGTAATAGACCAGATCGGAACCGGCATAGCGGACGAGATCGTCCACCACTTCGGCCTGCCGGGGCGCGACGCCGTCGATGGCGGAGTTGACGATGCGGGTGATGGGCATGGTCGAAGGGTCGATCTCGCCCCCCTGCCCCTGCCATTCCTCAGCAAGCGCCTCGGCCAGGCCGCGGGTCGAGACGGCGAGCGGCTGCTTGCTTGGGGTCTTGGCCGTGCGTCCATCGAGCGTGAGAAGGAATTGACCATCCCGCTCCTCGACTCCGGCCTGCTTGTAGAAGCGCTTCGGCAAGACAGGCTTCATGCCGGCCTGGGCCGCACGCATGGGATTGGGCTCCTCTTCGGACGGGAACCAGTCTCGTGAATGTGTCATGCGGGTGAAATAGGCGTTCAGGCCGAAATCTGCGAGGGACGGTCGAGAAATTCCTGCAGAACCGTCTCCAGCTCCGAATAAGAATGCACGATGGGTCCCGCGCCTGCCTCGGTGAGCGCCGCCACGGGCTGGAATCCCCAGGAGACGCCAAGAGCCAGCACCCCGGCGGCGCGGGCCATGGCCATGTCGAAGCTGGAATCGCCTATCATGACGGTATCGTCAGGGGCGGCTCCGGTTGCCGCCATCGCGTTCAGGATCATCCCGGGATGGGGCTTGGAGGGAGCATCGTCAGCGGTCTGGATCGTGTCGAAGACCCCTTGCCACCCGAAGCTGTCGAGCAGGCGGGCCACCCCTCGTTGGGTGTTTCCGGTAGCGATCCCGAGCCGCACGCCCTCACGGCGGCGCAGCCGCTCGATGCATTCTGCAGCGCCAGGAAAGAGCGGCTCGGCATGGGCCGGATCTTTGCGCAGGGTGGCGGAGACCTCCCTGTAGGCTGCCACCATGCTCGCGATTGGCGCCTTGGGCCCCGCCAGAACCATGAAGGCTTCCGCAAGCGAGAGGCCGACGATGGACAATGCCCTCTCCCGGCTCGGCGGCTCCAGTCCATGGGCCTCGAAGGTCATCCGCTGTGCGGCGACGATGATGTTTTGGCTGTCGACCAGCGTACCGTCGACGTCAAAGAGGACAAGCTTCAACGGAATCTTCCCGATCAGCGTCTGCGGGAATCAGCTCTGCGGAGCGGTACCGCGGCAGAGCTGCGGCGTGTTCATATTCCAGTTGCCGCACTTGTCACAGGCAGTCGCTAGCAATCCCAGGCAGACAACGGCGGTGACACGAATGATACGCTTCATGGTGGGAGCCCCCTTTTGGGGGCACCTTATTCAATAATCCTTGCCACGGCCAGTATGAGCTTGGCCGATGCGGGGATTGGCGACCCGTCAGGCGGCCAGCCTCGCCTCCCGCCTCAAGACGATCCGGCGGACCTCGTCGCCTTCGATGGTCTCATGCTCCAGGAGCGCGTCGGTCAAAGCATCCAGGGCTCCCCGATTCTCTTCGATGCAGGCCTTTGCGGCGTCATACATTTCCTCGATGATGCGCCGGATCTCCTGCACGACCTCTCGGGGCAGGCTCTCGCCAGAACGCGAAACCCGAACCATGCCGATGGCCGGGCTCATGCCCCACTCGGTCACCATCCGGGTCACGATGTTGGTGGCGTGAGCGATGTCGCTGGCAGCCCCCGTCGTCACCTTCTTGGGGCCGAACACGACCTCCTCGGCCGCCCGTCCGCCCATGGCAACGATGAGATCGGCCTCCAGCTTCTCCACGGGGATGCAGAATCGGTCATGGTCCGGCAGCCGCATGACGAGGCCGAGCGCCTGGCCGTGGGGAATGATGGTGGCGCTGTGCACCTTGTCGGAGGCAGGCAGCAGGCAGGCGCACAGGGCGTGGCCCGCCTCGTGAACCGCCACGAGCCTGCGCTCCTCGGCCGACACGACAAGGGAGCGGCGCTCTAGCCCCATGATGATCTTGTTGCGCACAGCCTCCAGATGTTCGCGCGTGACTGCATCGACACCTTCGCGGGCGGCAAAGATCGCGGCCTCGTTCAGGAGGTTGCCGAGGTCCGCACCGGAAAACCCGGGTGTGCCCTTGGCGATCGTGGCAAGATTGACCCCATCGGCCAGCTTCACGTTGCGGGCGTGAACCTCGAGGATCGCCTCGCGGCCGCCGATGTCGGGCAGACCGATATGAACCTGACGGTCGAAGCGGCCTGGGCGCAGAAGCGCGGGATCGAGCACGTCGACGCGGTTTGTCGCCCCGATCACGATCACGCCGGAAGTTGTATTGAAGCCGTCCATCTCCACGAGAAGCTGGTTGAGCGTTGACTCGAACTCCCGGTCGGCCGCCGATCCGCCGCCGCCGCGCTTGCGGCCGATGGCGTCGATCTCGTCGATGAAGATGAGGCAGGGAGCCTTTTTCCGCGCCTGCTCGAACAGCTTGGACACCCGACCCTTGGCAATGCCGATCAGGGGAGCCGAGAAGTCGCTTCCCGACACGGCCATGAAGGAGACGCCAGCCTCGCCGGCCAAGGCCTTGGCGATCAGGGTCTTGCCCGTTCCAGGCGGTCCGACCATCAGGAGGCCCCGGGGAATGCGGGCGCCGACCTTGGTGAAGGCATCCGAATCCTTCAGGAAGGCGATCACCTCCTGCAACTCGGCCTTGGCCTCGTTCTGGCCGGCCACATCGTCGAAGCGGTTTGAGATGCCGCGGATCACCCGGGGCCAGCGGGAGGTCGGCTTGAAGTCGGTCTGGATGGCCAGCATGACGAGCACGGCTGCGACCAGAATCAGCGGCACCAGGATGCCCGCCATATGGGCGGGATCGAAGCCGGGCTTCTTGAAATCCACTTCCGCGCCGGCAGCCGTGATCCGCTCAATATAGTCGGCGCTCACAAGACCGCTCGGCATGCGGACGAAGACATTTCGGTCGCCGGTCCAGACGGAAAGACCGCCGCTCTCGATCAAGACCTTCTGGACCTTCTTCTCGGCAAGCTCCCGTGAAAAATCGGAATAGGCGATCTCGGCAATGGGCTCGGCAAGGAAACGGGGAGCCATGAACACGGCGGCCGCGACGACCAGGGCGAGGATTGCGGCAGAAACGGCCACGCTTTTTCTGCTGAAGAGCCTTCTGGCTTTTTCGAGAACGTTGGTCACAGGCGGCGCCCCCATAGCGCAGTTTGATGTTTTTTGAGGAGCCGCTGTTTAGTCCATATTGACGCAGATCGCAGTACGGCGAATAGGCACACCCACCGAATGGGGAGCCTCGATGCTCAGTTCAGGAGGTCGCTGTATTCCTTGTGGCGGCGGATCCAGGCCCAGGCATAACCGCAGAGGGGCGTGATCGTGCGGCCTTCCGAGCGGGCGATTTCGGCAACCCCGCGCATCAGTTCGCCCGCAGCGCCGGTGCCCCGCAAGGGGAGAGCCGCCTCCACGTGCCGGATCACGAGGGCCGATCCACGGCGCTCATAGGTTGCGAAGGCGAGTTGCCCGTTCCGCTCCAGCTCGAACCGATGATTGGCGACGTTGTCCCGAACAGCGCTGCTCATGCCTACCTCACCTGATACGCTTCTCTTCCGAATCAACGTCGCCCGGCAGACCGCGTTCCGGCAAGGCTCTGAGGAGGAACAACACCTGTTACGACCGGTTTGGTGAGGGGCAGAAGGTGCCGCTGCACACCGGCGCCATAACCGGAGCGAGACCTGACCTATGCCGACCGTGTTCCTGGATTGCGACGGTGTTCTGGCGGACTTCGACAAAGGTGCTGCCCGAGTCTTCGGGATGTCTCCCGGCGAGTACGAGCGCCGGTTCGGCCTGAAGCGGTTCTGGTCCGATCTCGCCTCAGCACCCGACTTCTTCAACAGCCTCGATCTGCTGCCGGATGCCATGGAGCTGTTCGAAGCCGTCCGCGCGCTGAAACCGGTCATCCTCACAGGCCTGCCCCGCGGCGCATGGGCAGAGCCGCAGAAGCGGCGATGGGCGGAACGGCACTTTCCCGGCACCGAGGTGATCACCACCACGGCAGCCTTGAAGCGCGAGCATTGCCGCCCGGGCGATGCCCTCGTCGATGACCGGGACAAGTACCGCTCCCTCTGGGAAGGCGCGGGCGGCATCTTCATTCACCACAGGAGCGCAGCGGGCTCGATCAAGCGGCTGCGGGAACACCGCTTCATCTGAAAACGGCTGCGCCTAAAATGAAGCGAGCCGTTGCTCGAGACGGGCTTTGACCTCCGGCCACTCCTCCTGGAGGATGCTGTAGACCGCCGTGTCGCGGATGTGCCCGTCGGGCATGATCATGTGCCGGCGCAGGATGCCATCGAGCTTGGCGCCCAGGCGTTCGATGGCAGCGCGGGATTGATCGTTGCGGGAATGGGTGCGGATCTCGACGGCTAGGCAGCCCAAGACCTCGAAGGCATGCCTGAGCATGAGGAACTTCGCATGCGTGTTGACGAAAGTTCTCTGCCAGGATTTCGCAATCCAGGTGGTGCCGATCTCAACCCGGCGATTGGCCGCATCGATGTTCATGTAGCGGGTCGAGCCGACAACCTGATTGCCGTCGTTCACGATAGTCGCGAAGGGAAGCGCGAGACCTGCCGCCTGCAGATCCAGAGCCTTGCGCACATAGCTCTCTAACCCATCCACCTGCGGCACGGTGGTGGTTGTCTTTTCCCACAGGGCGCCATCGCTGGCGGCGCGCCCGAGCGCCGGAACGTCTGCGAGGCTCAGCGGTCGTAGGGTCAGTCTGCTTGTCGAGAGCGTCACGGGCTCGATGTGAAGCATGGTATGAAGGCCTCTGCGATCTGCCGCTTTGTCTCCCATTCAGGTTGAGCCCGCAACAAGCAAAGGCACATCAGGAGACTGAAAGCCTCCTGATGTGGGATCTGCAGCTTCAATCGATCCGCTTCAGCTCAGCAGGTAGACGAGGCCCGGCAGGCTCACGGCCAGGCCAGCCAGAGCCCAAGCTCCAACAGCCGATTGCCAAGTGACATTGCCCGTTGCATTCCGCAGCCGCTGAGCGCTAGTGGCGGCATCCATGGTGTGTCCGCTCAAACATGAGCAGAGGGCATAATGCGCCTGACCGTCGGACAATCCGAAGTAGCGCATGGCATCGCCGAGCCTGTCGCTCGCCAGGCCATCTGCCCGCAGCACGGGATCGTCATAGGCCAGGGTCAGCGGGGAATTGTCCTCGCGGACAAGGGCTCGCTCGGCCGGCGGTTTGTACTCGATTTCACCAAGGGAGTTCAGGCGCCGCGTCGGATCCTGTTCGAGCAGGCTGATCCAACGCTGAAGTCGTTCTTGCCGGGTCAAGGGCCGCGGCTGAACGTCGGCTACGCTACGGAGCTGATCAAGAGGCTTGTGTTCCATCGATCTCCTCCCTGCCTGGAGCATCGGACCCGAAAGCTGACCCCCTTTTGGGATCCATCCGATGCTCACGTTTGAAGCAGCGCATCGGGCGGAACCGAAGGTCCCTACGATGCGCCAGGCTCAGGCAGTCGGATGACTGACTGAGATGCCCGATGCTGCGCGCCATGCGAGGCGAAAGTGCGACAGGTGGAGAGAGCGAAAGAGGTACCGAAAGCTAGTCTTCGGGTGCCTCGACGATTGGGTCGTAGCGGCTGGTATCGAAGCCCAGAAGATTGAAGCTCTGCTGCATGTGAGACGGCAGCGGCGCGGTGATGTCGATGGGCTTGCCTGTTCTCGGATGAGCAATGACGATGCGGCGCGCCAGGAGATGCAGCTTGTTCTGGATGCCGCCCGGCAGCTCCCAATTCTCGATATCGAAATATTTCGGATCGCCGACGATCGGGTGCCCGATATGGGCCGCATGGGCACGCAGCTGGTGCGTGCGTCCGGTCACCGGCTTGAGGGACAACCAGGCAAGCTTCTGCGCCGCCGTGTCGACGATGGCGTAATAGGTCAGCGCGTGGCTTGCACCCTCGTCGCCATGCTTGGCGACGCGCATGCGGGAATCGCCTTCGTCCCCTTCCTTGGCAAGATAGGTGGACACGCGTCCCTGCTTGACGCGGGGCACGCCGACCACGAGCGCCCAATAGATCTTGCGCGTCGTGCGCGCACGGAAGGATTTAGCCATGGTGGACGCGGCAAAGCGTGTCTTGGCGATCACGAGACAGCCGGCCGTGTCCTTGTCGAGGCGGTGCACGAGGCGGGGCTTTTGCCCTTCTTCGTCCTGTAGGCTTTCGAGCAATCCATCCACATGCCGCTTGGTGCCGGATCCACCCTGGACCGCCAGCCCCATCGGCTTGTTGATGATGAGAACGTCCTTGTCCTCATAAAGCGTGATCGATTTCAGGAACTCCCTGTCGTCCTGGTCCTTGGCGGAGCTGCGGGAGACCGGCCTTGGCTGATCGAGCTTCAAGGGCGGCACGCGCACCTTCTGGCCGGCAACCAAGCGCTCGTTGGGCTGCGCCCGCTTGCCGTCGATACGCAGCTCGCCCTTGCGGACGATGCGCTGAATATGGGTGAAAGCCAGCTGCGGGAAGCGGGCGACCAGAAAGCGGTCAACGCGCATGTCCGCTTCATCGGGCTCGACCACGAGGGTCTGCACGCCCGTCGCCAGAACCTCCTGGGCCTCCGCCCTGGCTTGCGCCCGGGTCTGGCGCGGAGCTTCCGCAATCGCCGGCTTTGCCTGAGGCCGTGCTGCGGGCTTCTCGCGCGGGGCCGCTGCCAGGCTCGTCTTGGCCGCAGCCGATTTCACGCTGCGCTGCTTCACTGGTGCCTTGCGCGCAGGCTTGTCCTCCCGGGAGCGAAAGCCCTGCCTGGATTCCTTCCGCCCGCCACGGGCACCATTCTGTCCTGAACCGCTTTTTCTCATGTGTGTGTGGGTATCAGAGCGCCGCGCAGGCGGCAATCGAGGTTTAGGCCGATAAGGCTCGAACCAGCGCAAGACCGGCGACCAGCCCGGCAATCGAGAGAAGAACGGAAGCGGCCACATAGGCCGCAGCAGGCCCAATCTCGCCTCTCTCCCAGAGCAGCACCGCATCGAGGGAGAAGGCCGAGAAGGTGGTGAACCCGCCCAGGATCCCGGTGGTCAGGAAGAGCCGCAGAGGCTGGCTCCACCCCTCGCCCGCCTTGAGGGCGAGCCAACCGGCAATGGCACCCATGAGAACGGAGCCGAGGACGTTCACCGTCAGGGTGCCCCACGGAAAGACCGGTCCGCAGAAGCGGGCGCAGCCGACATTCACGCCATGGCGCAGGGAGCCGCCGATGCCGGCGCCAAGGAAGACGAGCAGGTAGGAATTCATCGGGCTACTCCGCTTCGCCCCCGCCCCGCCGCTCCCGGCGCAGCTTCTCCCACCAGTCGAGTCGCTTCCCGATCTCGCGCTCGAAGCCGCGATCCACCGGCTCGTAGAAGGATTGCCGCCCCAGCTTGTCCGGCCAATAATTCTGGCCCGAGAAGGCGTCCGGCTCGTCGTGATCGTAGGCGTAGCTCTCGCCATAACCGATCTGCTTCATGAGCTTGGTCGGAGCGTTCAGGATGGTCTTGGGCGGCATTAGGGAGCCGTGCTCCTTCGCCACTCGCGTGGCTGCCTTGTAGGCCGTGTAGAGGGCGTTCGATTTCGGCGCGGTGGCGAGGTAGACCGCGGCCTGGGCGAGCGCCAGTTCCCCCTCTGGGGAGCCGAGGAAGTCGAAGGCGTCCTTGGCTGCATTGGCGATGACCAGCGCCTGCGGGTCGGCCATGCCGATATCCTCCACCGCCGCCCGCACCAGCCGGCGCGCAATGAAGAGCCGGTCCTCGCC
>JALYFY010000349.1 GCA_030777385.1 Pseudomonadota bacterium
GTTGTAGACCGCCTGGAAGGAGCCCGGCATGAAGCCTGCGATCGACCCAGTGATCAGGATCTTTCCTTCCCCCTTCGCGCGCATGTCGCGGCCGACTTTCTGGATCAGGTAGATCGTGCCCGTGATATTGGTGTCGATCACGTGCCGAGCCTCTGAAAAATCCTGATCGAGGAACCCATAGCCGAGGCCATGCCCCGCATTGGCCATGAGAACATCGGCAGGCCTGCCCATTGCGGCGGCGTAGAGCCGGTCGACCCCTTCCAACGTCGCAAGATTGGCCTCCACGGCCTCGACCGAAACGCCGAGGGAGCGAAAGTCCTCGGCGGCCTGGTTAATCTTCTCCTGGTCGGCCGCGATGACGAGATCATAGCCGTTCTGGGCACAAAGCTTGGCGAGTTCGTAGCCGATGCCGGCGGAGGCACCAGTGACGATGGCGAGAGGGCGTGGGGCTTGTGCCATGGGTCGAATCTCCATTCCGGCAAGTCGACTGCAATTGCAGGATCAACGGGGCAAACCCTCGAAAGTGCCCGCCCGTTGCAAGGCGGCGCGTTCCCCTATGGGCCATTCTAGGGTCCCTCGATGCCCTGCATGGACGGATCGAGGATATCCGCTACAGTGTCGGCGGAAACCGTAGAACAATCGGTTTTGCCTTCACGAGGGAGACACAATGTCCATGAATATGACCCGCCGCGACCTTGGAAAGCTCGGTCTCGGCCTTGGGGCCGCCGCCGCTCTGGGCCGCAACGCTTTTGCTCAAACCCCTGCCTTCTTCCGCATCGGAACCGGCGGAACGGCCGGTACCTACTATCCGGTCGGCGGTCTGATCGCCAACGCCATTTCCAATCCGCCCCAGCTTGTGCTGACCGCCCAGGCGTCCAACGGCTCCGTCGCCAATGTGAACTCCATCGTCTCGGGCTCTCTCGAATCCGGCTTCACCCAGGCGGACGTCGCCTATTGGGCCTATTCCGGCACGGGCCTCTTCGAGGGGAAGGGCAAGATGGAGGACCTGCGCCTCATCGCCAATCTCTACCCCGAGAGCATCCATCTGGTGGCGGCGAAATCCGCCAACATCAAATCCGTGGCCGATCTCAAGGGCAAGCGCGTCTCCCTTGATGAGCCCGGCTCGGGAACCCTCGTTGACGCCCGCATCATCCTGTCCGGTTGGGGCATCAAAGAGAGCGACGTGAAGGCGGACTTCCTGAAGCCGAACCAGGCGGCCGAGCGCATGCGCGACGGGGGGATGGACGCCTTCTTCTTCGTGGGCGGCTATCCCACCAGCGCCATCACCGAGCTTGCCGCCACCGGCGGTGGCGTCGACCTGGTGCCCCTGTCCGGCGCGGAGGCGGACGCCATCCGCAAGCAATACAGCTTCTTCGCGGCGGACGAGATCCCGGCGGACACCTACAAGAATGTGGGCGCCGTGAAGACCCTGGCCGTGGGCGCGCAATGGGTGACCTCTGCCAAGGTCCCTGACTCGGTGGTCTATGAGGTCACCAAAGGCCTCTGGGGCGACAAGACCCGCGCGGCCCTCGATGCCGGCCATGCCAAAGGCAAGCTGATCCGCAAGGAGAACGCCCTCGCGGGCGCGGCCATCCCGCTCCATGCCGGCGCCGAGCGCTTCTACAAGGAAGCCGGCCTAAGCAAGGCCTGATCGGGCCTGTCGGTTCGCTTCTGCCTCCCGCGGGTCATGCGCGGGAGGCGCTTTTTTGGAAATGAGAGCCTGCCATGTCCCTGCCCGACGCGTCCGTCCTTGTCGAGAATCGCAGTCTTGAGGAGAAATTCGATCCTGAGATGCGCTTCCGGCCCCTGTTGCCGGGAACGGCCTGGATCGTGGCGGGGCTCCTCATCGCTCTCTCCCTGTTCCACTACTACACGGCAGGCTTCGGCCTGCTGCGGGAGGCCACCCACCGCGGCATCCACATGGCCTTCGTGCTCGGCCTGATCTTCCTCGTCTTCGCGGCTACCAAGTCGAGCCAGGACCGTCTTGCCCCGTCGACCTGGCTGCGGCCGGGCGGGATCTCCCTGGTCGATTGGGGGCTTGCCGCAGCGGTTGCGGTCGCCAGCCTCTACGTACCGTGGATCTTCAACGAACTCGCCTTCCGGGTGGGCAATCCTTCCGCCACGGACGTGGCCATGGGGACGATCCTGATCGTTCTCCTGCTCGAAGCCACCCGCCGCTCCGTCGGCTGGCCGCTTCCGGTCATCGCCATCGGCATCATGCTC
>JALYFY010000350.1 GCA_030777385.1 Pseudomonadota bacterium
CAGTACGACGCCAGGGCCCTGGAGCAGAGCTTCCGCCCCGGCTTCTGGTCCAATCTCCTCGTCGACCGGATCATGCGGCGGGAATAGGCTGCCGCTACAGTCTCTTGACCCGATTCCTCTCTCAGCCCTCATCCTGAGGAGCAGCCGAAGGCGGCGTCTCGAAGGAGGATCCAGAGTGCGCTGGAGCCTCCTTCGAGACGGACCTGACGGTCCTCCTCAGGATGAGGCTATGTTGTGCGCCGGCACCGTTTTAGGAAGAAGCCACGAGATGGGCTTCCCCATCGTCGGAGAGCTGCAGGCGGTGCAGGCGGGCGTAGGTTCCCGCCTGGGCGATCAGCGCCTCGTGCGAGCCCGTTTCGACGATCCCGCCGTTCTCCATCACCACGATCTTCTCCGCATTGCGCACTGTGGAGAGGCGGTGGGCGATGACGAGGGTCGTGCGGCCGCGCATGAGCTTGCGGATGGCGTCCTGCACCAGGCGCTCCGACTCGGAATCGAGGGCGCTCGTGGCCTCGTCGAGCAGCAGGATCGGCGCATTCTTCAGGAAGGCCCGGGCGAGCGAAATCCGCTGGCGCTCGCCGCCCGACAAGCGCCCGCCGCCGGGACCCACCACCGTGTCGTAGCCTTCGGGCTGCTTGAGGATGAAATCGTGGGCCGCAGCCGCTTTCGCCGCCTCCACAATCTCCTCGTCGGAGGCGCCTGCCCGCCCGAAGGCGATGTTGGCCCGGATGGTGTCGTCGAAGAGAACCACGTCCTGGCTGACCACCGCGATGGCGCCGCGCAGGCTTTCCAGGGTCACGTCCCGGATATCCTGCCCGTCGATCAGGATCGCGCCTTCCGTCACATCGTAGAGACGCGGCACCAGGGACAGGAGACTGGACTTGCCCGAGCCCGAGCGCCCCACCAGAGCCGTGGTCTGGCCAGCCTCGGCCGTGAGATCGACGCTCCGGAGGGCTACCGCCTCGTCGGTATAGGAGAAGGACAGGTTCGCGAACCGGATCTCCCCGCCCGTCAAGGCGAGCGGCCTGGCGCCCGCCTTGTCCTGGATTCCGGGCGCATCGTCCATCATGGCGAAGGTGCGCTGGAGGGCCGCTGCCGCCTCCTGCACGATGGCGTTGAGGTTGCCCAGCGCCCGAATCGGCTGCGCCGCCATGACGAGCGCGCTGACGAAGCCGGTGAAATCGCCGACCGTGCTGTCGCCGGAGAGGATCCGCTGGCCGATCAGCACCAGCACGGCTGCCACCGCGAGGCCGCCGCCCGTCTCGAGCAGGGGGTCGAGACGGCCCCGGGCATTGGCGGCTTTCATCTTAAGGCCACGCACATCGTCGAAGGTCTTGGCCGCCTTGGCCTTGAGGTAGCCCTCAAGCCCATAGGTCTTGGCGATCCGGGTGCCGGCGAGGCTCTCGGTGATGAGGCTTGCCATCTGGCCCGTCTGCTCCTGGGTCGAGGCGGCGACCCGGCGCAGCTTGCGACCGATCTTCTCGATCGGGTAGGCGAAGAAGGGCGCGGCGATGCCGGCCACCAGCGTCAGCACCGGATCGATCCAGAGCATGGCGGCGACCAGGGCGATGACCGTCGAGACCTCGCGCAGGAACACCGTCGAGAGGCGGGTCAGCGCCTCCCGGATGAAGGAGAAGTCCGTGGTGAAGCGCTGGGTGAGGGCTGCCGGGCTCTCGCGCCCGATCTGGGCAAGGTCGGCCTCGATCATGTGCCCGTAAAGGGCCGTCTGCATGTCGGCCTCGATGCGGGTGACCACCTTGTTGGTGAGAACGGTCAGCGCCAGCAGCGAGAAGCCCTTGACCGATGTGACCGCGATCACGAAGAGCGGGGCCAGCATGATGGCATTCACATCCTTGGCGTCGAAGGCGTCGAAGGCCGCCTTGATCAGCACCGGATAGAGGCCCGTGGCGCCCGCCACCAGGAAGACGAACACCAGCACCAGAGCCAGCGTTCTCGCATGCGTACGCATCCAGTCCCGCCACAGGCGGCGGATCAGGGGAAGGGTGGTGTCGCCGCGAAGGAGGCTGCTGCGGGCCATATCTGCTTGAAACTCTCGCGCTGAAGGGCACGCGGTTACCACGCGTGCCCTTCAGCGGCAAATTCTGCCCTGCCGCACCCTTCAGACAGCCTTGAGATGCCGGATCGGCCGCCCCGGGGCGATCATTTCGGCGGCTGAGATGATGCCTTGGGCGTCGATGCCGAAGTGGCGGTAGAGGTCCTTGACCGTACCGGTCTGGCCGAAATGCTCCACGCCCAGAGAGCGGGTGCGGTGGCCCATGACGGAGCCCATCCAGGCAAGCGTCGCCGGATGGCCGTCGATGACCGTGACGAGCCCGCAATGGGGCGGCACCTCGCCGAGCAGGCGCTCCACATGGGACCGGGCATGGACGAGGCCGCGCTCGCGGGCGCGCTGCGCCGCCGTCCAGCCCGCATTCAGCCGGTCCGCCGAAGTGATCGCCAAGAGCCCGATGTCACGCCGGTCCTCGGCCATGAGGCCCACGGCCTCGATGGCCTCGGGTGCGACGGCGCCCGTATAGGCAACCACCACCTGCGCGTTGGGTCCGGGCTTTCTCAGCCAGTAGGCGCCGGCCATGATGTGGTCGGCGAGCTCCGAGGTCATCTCGCGCTGCGGCTGCTCCAGGGTGCGGGTCGACAGGCGCAGGTAAACCGAGCCGCCGGTCTCGTCGCGCAGCCAGGTTTTCTCGTCGGGCTCGCCGCCCTCCCGCTGCATGTAGTCGAAGGCCCAGCGCATGATCACCGCCAGCTCGTCCACGAAAGCGGGCTCGAAGGAGGCGAGCCCGTCCTGCGCCATGCCCACCAGCGGCGTGCCGATGGATTGGTGCGCACCGCCTTCGGGAGCCAGCGTCACGCCGGAGGGCGTGGCGACGATCATGAAGCGGGCATCCTGGTAGCAGGCGTAGTTCAGCGCATCCGCGCCGCGGTAGATGAACGGATCGTAGAGGGTGCCGATGGGCAGGATCCGCTC
>JALYFY010000351.1 GCA_030777385.1 Pseudomonadota bacterium
CAATGAGCCGAGAAGACGGCCTTGTCAGCATTCGGCACCCGCTCGCGCACGGCCCGGAACATGGCGCGATACTCGTCCGGCGTGGCATATCCTACAGTGTCCGGCAGGTTGATGGTGGTGGCGCCGGCCTTGATGGCAGCCTCGACGCAGCGGCACAGATAGTCGATCGGGGTGCGGGTGGCATCCATGGCGGACCACTCGATATCCTCGATCAGGTTGCGGGCCTGGGTCACCGTTCCGGTGATGATCTCAAGCACCTCTTCTTCCGTCTTGCGCATCTGGTGCGCCAGATGGATTGGCGAGGTGGAGACGAAGGTGTGGATGCGGGGACGCACCGCATGACGGACCGCCTCGCCGGCCCGGGCGATATCGGCCGAGATGGCCCGGGCGAGGCCGGCGACGGTTGCCCGCTTCACGCGCTTGGCGATGAGGGAGACCGCCTCGAAATCACCGTTGGACGCAATGGGAAAACCCGCTTCGATGATGTCGACACCCATGGTGTCGAGCAGTTCCGCAACCTCGAGCTTCTCCTCCAAGGTCATGGTGGCGCCGGGGCATTGCTCGCCGTCGCGCAGGGTAGTGTCGAAGATCAGAACGCGGTCCTTAGCGGCGCCGGATACGGAAGCGGTCATTCTTTTAGTCCTTCTCGGAGGGGCGAGGCCTTTGGGAGTGATCCTTGGCGCTCAAGGTTGTTCCTGCTTTATTCAGAACCCCTGAGAGCCCAGGCGGCAACGCCCAGCCGACCCTCAGGGGCAGCTAAGGAGAAGGAGGCCAAGAAGGCGCGCGCGAGCAGCCGCCGGAGCGGGGCCGTTCATCCATGCGCTGGGGAAGCCGATCATCATCGCTGCCCAAATCCTCCAAGGTCGCGGGCTTGCCGCGAACAACCGGATTGGTTGTAACGGCGCTCCGTTGGGATGGCAAGCCAGTGAAACAAACGAAAAGAGAAAGCGCGACGATCGTATCGGATGTGATCAGGGCATCGTGGGGTCTGGTCTATCGGCAAATTGCCCTAGATCGGATGAAGCTTGACCGTTATCGACTCACGAAGCTCAACCAGGAGGTGCCTCAATGAATGCTGCGTTTCGTACTCTGTGCCTGACCGGTTTGGTCGCCCTGCCGCTTGCCGCCTGCAACCAGACGGCCTCGGCTCCCGTTCCGGCAAGCACCAGCATTACGCCTTCAAGCTTCCGCATGCCGGAAGGATCGGGCTGCAAGGGTGAAGTCGATCGCTACCGGGCCGTGATGAGCAACGATCTGGCCATGGGGCATGTAGGCCAATCCGTCTACACCCGCGTCGACCGGGAGATTGGACAAGCCGAGGCAGCCTGCGCCGCCGGGCGCGATGCGGAGGCCGTGCGCATGATCAACGCCACGAAGGCCCGCCACGGCTATCTCTGATCGAAGACCCAGCCGAAGAAGGATTGCAGGAACAAAGGCATTCTGTCCGGATCGACATCGATTGGCCCGCGGATGATCCGAACATCCTGCAGTTCGGGCTCCTGCTGGGCCGCGATGTTGGCGCGGATCCTTGCCGCGCCTTCCTCTGCCGAAACCGGCAAGGTGACCATCCGCAGAAGCGCGACGGTCGGCCAGCGCTGGACGATGATCCACTCGTCGTCCACGCGATAATCGCCCTCCCCTAAGCCGGTTTCCTCGGCAAGCTCACGGGTAAGACTGGTTGCGAGATCAACCGTACCATCGGGCCTCAAATCGGACCTGTCGGGCGTGCCGGCTGCAAAGTAAATGCGGCCTGCATTCGTCGTACCGGCTCCCATGACCCCACAGATATAGGCGCCGTCCGAGCCGCGTAGCGCCCCCATGGCGAAGCCGTTGGCGATCTCGGGATCGGGATAGCCCCCGTCGATCCAAGCGACAAAATCAGCGTAGTCCGTTTCGAAGTAGGTGTTGCGGCACAGGTCCTGTTCGAACGCCACATCCTGAAGCAACAGCACCCGTCCGTTGAACATCTGCGGCTTGCCGGCCGTACGGCGTGCCCAGTTCTCCTCGATAAAAGCCCGATTTTGACCAGGCCATGCCCAATCCTTCGGACGGCACTGGGCTTCCACTCGGCTGACGCGATGGATCTGAACCCCACGATTCATGAAAGAAGCTCGCCACGGCTCACCATCACCGCGCTCCCACCGATTTCGGCGGAAACGAGTTCTCCGTTCTTGATCACCATCTGCAGGGCGATCTCGCTCGGGCGGCCCATCTCCACACCCTGCTCGATGAAGATGTTGTGCTCGCCGTCGCCCAAGGGCTCGCATTGCATGAGCGCGCCCGCGAAGGCGGCTGCGGCGGAGCCGGTTGCCGGGTCTTCCGCGATGCCCATGCCGGGGCCAAACATTCGTGCCCGAAACCGTAACGCGCTTTCGTGTGGCGTCCGGGCATAGACATAAGCCGCAGGATGATCGCTATCCCCAAACACTTTGTCGAAGGCTTCCCCTTGAGGCTTGGACTTTGCCAGCGCCTCAAGAGAGGCCACCGGCACCAGATCGTAGGCAACGCCTGCCGAATGGCGGCTTGGAACATGCCGCTCGAAACCGACTTCTGTCGGATCCAAACCAACAGCCCAGGCGCAATCCGCACTCTCCTTGCCCTCACCCCAGGTGAACGGCAGGCGCGGCAGGCGGAAGCGGGCCGAGCCGCTCATCTCATCCTGCACCTCGACGGCGCAAGGAACGATGCCAACCTGCTCCTTCAGCCCGAAAGCCGCCGCACCAGGCTGACCATCTTGATCCAGGAGCGCGAGAAGCACCGCTGTTCCGACCGTGGGGTGCCCGGCGAAGGGTAATTCACGGGCGGGCGTGAAGATGCGGATATCGGCACGCTGACGTGGCTCGGACGGCGGGAACACAAAGACCGTTTCCGAAAGGTTGAACTCCTTGGCAATGGTCTGCATGGCGGCCGTGTCGAGCCCCTCCGCATCCAGCACGACAGCAAGTGGGTTTCCGGTGAAGCGCTCGGCGGTGAAGACATCGAGGGTGACAAAGCGACGGGCCATCTGGATCAAACCTCTTCGGCTTTGAAGCGATAGGTTGGAGAGACGAATTCATCCTGCGCCGCGATGGTCAGGATCTCGCGGGAGCCTGCTTCTTCCGTGCGCTTGAGCAAGCCGTAGACAGAGGCCGCTGCTTCGGCAAGGGCAGTCGGCGCCGAGCGCGAGCGCGCATAGTGAACAAAGAAGAGTGCCGCAATAGCATCCCCTGCCCCATTCACGCTCAGCGAGAGCTTCGGGGTACGCACCTGCCAGAAGCGCCCGCCTTCCCCAGCCACGAGATCCACGGTGTCCGCAGGCGTTTCCGTCGTTTCGACCGAGGTAGCGAGAATGACCTTAGGCCCCATCCCCTGCACGATCGAGACTGCCTTCTTCACATCATCCAGGGTTTGGATCGTCACGCCGGACAGGTAGTCCAGCTCGAACTGGTTCGGCGTGATGATATCGGCTTGGGGAAGGGCCTGATCGCGCATGAACTCAGGGATCCCGGGGCGCACGAAAACACCGCGCCCTACATCGCCGATTACCGGATCGCAGCAATACAGGGCTTCCGGATTAAGCGCCCGCACCCGTGCTACTGCGGAGAGGATCGCTGTGCCGATATCGGCCGAGCCCATATAGCCGGAGAGCACGCCGTCGCATCGGTTAAGCACACCCCGTTCGGCAATGCCCTCCACCAGATCCTCGATGGCGGGACCATCGAAGACGCGGCCCTTCCAGGAACCATAGCCGGTGTGGTTGGAGAACTGCACGGTATGAATGGGCCAGACCTCGACGCCAAGCCGCTGCATCGGGAAGACCGCTGAGGCGTTACCCACATGACCATAGGCAACGTGGGATTGGATCGAGAGGATATTCATAGCGTTAAGACCCCTTTCGCCTCTCGGTTAGCGCAACAATCGCCCCGCTTCAAATCGTGTGATGTGATCCCATTCATCACAATGACGGTCGGTTCGTCCTTGATCCCCCGCTGAATGGCGCTATGCACCCTAACCAAAATAGGTCCTGGATCGGTTTGATGGATTTCAGCTTTCTCAAGAACAGCGTCTTGGAGTTTGTGCAGTCGCACCAGGCCTATGCGCCATTTGTGCTCGGGCTGATGACCTTTGCCGAATCTCTTGCTTTGGTATCCCTGCTCCTGCCGACCATGACGATCCTGATTGCCGTAGGCTTCATTCTTGCGGCAGCCGAGGTCCCATTCTGGCAGGCCTGGATCGGAGCGGTTTGTGGGGCCGTTCTCGGCAATTGGGTGTCCTATGAGATCGGGCGTCGGTACAAGAAAACGGCCTATGAGGTCTGGCCGCTGTCGCGCAATCCGCAGCTCGTTGCTCGCGGGGAGAACTTTTTTCAGCGTTTCGGTCCGTGGGCGGTGTTTCTGGGGCGGTTCTTCGGTCCAATTCGTGCGGTCATCGCCTTGATCGCAGGCATCTTCCTGATGCCGAATGTTCTGTTTCAGGCAGCGAACCTCGCCTCCGCCTCGGTGTGGGCTTTCGTGATCCTCGCCCCCGGCGCAGGATTGGCGCACTATATGCTGTGGTAGGGCACCGCACCCGGGAACCGGGTGTCCTAGGGGTCATTAACCTTCATCGACAACGGAGGTCCCCTATGGGCAAAGGCAAGATGAACGGCGACAACTCCGCCGAGAGCAAGAAGCACCTCGACCATCTCTCCCGCGGCTCCGGCGGCACAACCAAGAAGAGCCTCGATCCTGGCAAGCAGGACAACAACAAGGCTCAGAACACCAAGAGCAACCAGCAGTAACGGATTGAAGGCCTAGTCTTCACATCCACCCCTCTGTTTCCAGAGGTTGCAGCAGCTCTCCGCAATGCTAAGTTAATATATAACATTGCGGAAGCACATTCATGGAACACGCTCCTCGTCACGCGTACGATTTGTACGAAGGTGCCGAACCTTTATCTCCCAACGATAGGGACCCGCTTACGGCCGGCTTGCCGACAGCGTGGTGGTCCCTGGTGTGGTCCTTTGCCGGCCTTGTTTTCTCCGCCCTATGGATGATGCAGAGCTGGAAAGCGGGCAAACCACTGCTGGGCATAACAAAGATCAACCATCTGGCCCAGGATGCCTGGGGCCTGCTCGTCACCCTTTGTTGCTGCTATGCCGTGTTCCAGTTTTGGAAGCCCCGCTCCGGATCGCTAGGCCTTGCGCTCTGCTCCCTGACGGCCGCCGCTGCCATGGCCTGGCATCGGCTCTAAGTGCCCTGGAGCCTTTTCAGTTGACCTTGAAAGCGTCGAGCGCCCCTGCCTCGATGCGTTTGCGCGTGTGCTCATAGCCGATCGTCACCACCTTCTCGAACTGCTCCCAGGCCCTCAGCGGGACCTCTGCCAGGGGTGGATGAACAACCAAGGCCGCGTGAGCACGGGCCTTCAGGGTCTGGGCGTCACTGGAAATGGTGGCCGAACGATAGAGAAGGCTGACGATATCGGGCGCGTTGGACGGCAAACCCAGGATTCGGCGTAGCCAAGGCGCTTTCTTCTCCTCGTCGCCCGGGCTGCGGAAGGCTACATCCCGCGCCACGTCGATGCCGAGCACCGGGCCTCTCTGGAGGTCCGCCATCACGTCCGCGGGCATGTTGTTCATCATGGCCCCGTCCACAAGCACCCCCTCCGGCTCCACCACCGGCGGGAGCAGTCCCGGAATGGCAAGGCTTGCCCGCAGGGCCCGCCATAACGGCCCTTGGCGATGCACATGGGTGGTGCCCGTCGTCAGATTGGACGAGACGCAGAAGAAGGGAAGCCAGAGATCCTCGATGTTGATGTGCCCGAAATGCTCCAGAAGGCGAGCATCGACCTTGCGGCCCCGCACCAGCGCGATCAACGGCAGGGTGTAGTCGTTGAGCGGTGGGTTCCTGACGAAGGCTTCCATCATGAGGGCCTTGGCCTCGTCGAGGCCAATCTGAATGGCACAGGTCGCCGCCATCACGGCGCCAATGCTGGTTCCACCGACGAGATCAACCGGGAACCCATGCTCGTGCAGAGCCTGAATGGCGCCAAGATGGGCGAACCCCCGCGCTCCGCCCCCTGCGAGGACCAAGCCCACGGCGCGACCGCTTGAGGTACGAATGAGCCGCTGGAGATCGGGCAGGCTGTTGTGCCGAACCTGCAGGCGTTGGTCGACCGGGAGCCGGTTGAGCGACGGATGGGCAGGTGCCGGGCGGGAGGCATCCGGCTGTTGAAGCAGAACAAGATCGTGACGGCGCCAGGATGACGCGGCGCCCGTGAGCGCCTCAGCCTCGCAGACCAGGGGCTCGCCCGGCCGTGCCACCAGCATGACATGATCCGCATGGCGTATGCAGCGCTCGGTCCATGGGCCTGACGGCTCGGACGCCATATAGATGACACGCTCCCGACCTGCCTCGAAGCGATAGAGCCAGCTCTCATCCTCATGAGCCGGCATCGCGTCGAGCATGTCGACACCCCATCCATGACTGCGCCGCATTTCCTGAAGGAAGGCATGCGCAAACTCCTGGACCGCTACCCCTTGCGTGACTGGTACGATGGCGAAGGTTGCTGGAGTGAAAGTGACGGGCTGGCTGCGGGTTGTGGCACGCAGCCGGTCAGCCAGCAGCTTCGACAGGTAGAGCATGACCGAAGGCCAGCGCCCGCTAAGGCGCTCGAAGGCAGAGCGGGTCAGCCTGAGCAGGACGGCGTCCCGAAGGGCCGTGACGGTAGCCGAGCGGGGTGTGTTGGAGATGAGAGCCATCTCACCGATAGTTTCGGGGGGAGAAATGCGCGCGATCCGGCGCTGCTCGCCATGGCTGCCCTGAACCGAAACGCCGAGGGCTCCGGAGACGAGCATGTAGAGTGCATCCGCCGGGTCGCCCTCTTGGAAGAGGATCTCTCCCCCGGGGAGCACAACCCGCTGGAGTTCCGCCTGAAGTTCCAATCGTGCCGCCGGATCCAGCCCTGCCCATAGAGGCATGTCGAATTCCGGCACATCTTCAATCAAGCCTGCTGCGCTCATGGGATCCCGGCAGTTTCCGCTACGGAACCCATTATCTACAACCGGCCCGACTGACAAACTGTTACATTTGAAATCGTGTAATGATTTATCAAACAGCGCGGATCTGCCACACTCTCCTTTTCAGGAGGATGCGGTGCAAATCCGCGCTGCTGTTAAAGCTTAGTTCCGGCTCTTGTCGACCAGAGCCTTTTCCTTGATCCAAGGCATCATGTCGCGCAGGCGGGAGCCGACATCCTCGATGGGATGCGCGGCATTGCGGGCGCGGGTCGCCTTGAAGGAGGTCTGGTTGACCTTGTTCTCGAGCATCCAGTCGCGGGTGAATTTGCCGGACTGGATGTCTTCCAGAACGCGCTTCATCTCGGCCTTGGTCTCGGCTGTGATGATGCGAGGACCAGTGACGTACTCACCGAACTCAGCGGTGTTGGAAATCGAGTAGTTCATGTTGGCGATGCCGCCCTCATAGATGAGGTCGACGATCAGCTTCACTTCGTGGAGGCACTCGAAATAGGCCATCTCGGGGGCGTAGCCCGCCTCGGTCAGGGTCTCGAAGCCAGCCTTGATGAGCTCGACAAGCCCGCCGCAGAGCACGACCTGCTCGCCGAAGAGATCCGTCTCACACTCTTCCTTGAAGCTGGTCTCGATGATGCCGGCCCGGCCGCCGCCATTGGCCGACGCATAGGAGAGCGCGATGTCATGGGCATTGCCCGTGGCGTCCTGATGGATCGCGATGAGCGTCGGCACGCCGCCGCCGCGCTGGTACTCGGAGCGCACCGTGTGGCCGGGACCCTTGGGAGCAACCATGAGCACGTCGAGATCCTTGCGGGGCTCGATCAGATTGAAGTGGACGTTGAGGCCGTGGGCGAAGAGAAGCGCCGCGCCCTGCTTCATGTTGTCTTGAAGGTCGGCACGGTAGATATCGGCCTGCAGCTCGTCGGGGGTCAGCATCATGCCCACGTCGGCCCACTTGGCGGCCTCGGCCACTTCCATGACCTTGATGCCGGCCTTCTCGGCCTTGGCGGCGGAGGGCGAACCGTTGCGGAGCGCCACCACGATGTCCTTCACGCCGGAGTCGCGCAGGTTCAGCGTATGGGCATGACCCTGGCTGCCATAGCCGACGATGGCGACCTTCTTGCCCTTGATCAGATTGATGTCTGCG
>JALYFY010000352.1 GCA_030777385.1 Pseudomonadota bacterium
TGTCCTCGAAGCGGTCGGTCTCCATCTCGACGAGCGCCTTTCGCATGCCCGCCGATTCCACCTGGAACACGCCGACCGTCTCGCCGCGCTGAAGCATCTCGTAGGATTTGCGGTCATCGAGCGGCAGGGCCGATAGATCGACCTCGACACCCGTGCGCCGGATCAGGTCCACCGCCGTGCGCAGGACGGTGAGCGTCTTGAGGCCGAGGAAGTCGAACTTCACGAGGCCCGCCTGCTCGACCCATTTCATGTTGTACTGGGTCACGCGCATGCCGGTCTTCGGGTCTCGGTAGAGCGGCACCAGTTCCTGGAGCGGCCGGTCGCCGATCACCACGCCGGCCGCGTGGGTCGAGGCGTGCCGGTGGAGGCCTTCCAGCTTCTGCGCGATGTCGAGCATGCGCTTGACCACAGGCTCCTCGTCGATGGCAGCCTGGAGCTTCGGCTCGCCCTCGATGGCCTGTGCGAGGGTCACCGGGTTGGCCGGGTTCTGCGGAACGAGCTTGGTGAGCTTGTCCACCTGGCCATAGGGCATTTCCAGCACGCGGCCGACGTCTCGCATCACGCCACGGGCGAGCAGGGTGCCGAACGTGATGATCTGCGCGACCTGCTCCTCGCCATAGCGCTGCTGCACATATTCGATGACGCGCTCGCGGCCTTCGACGCAGAAGTCGATGTCGAAGTCGGGCATCGATACGCGTTCCGGATTGAGGAAGCGCTCGAAGAGCAGGGCAAACCGCAGCGGGTCGAGATCCGTGATGGTAAGCGCATAGGCGACGAGCGAGCCCGCACCGGAGCCACGGCCCGGTCCCACCGGAATATCGTGATCCTTCGCCCACTTGATGAAGTCGGACACGATCAGGAAGTAGCCCGGAAATTTCATGTTCCGGATGATGTTGACCTCGTAGGCCAAGCGGTCGTGGTAATCCTTCTCGGTCAAACCCGGCGCCGGGCCATGCGCCGCAAGGCGCTTCAAGAGCCCCTCCTCCGCCTGCCGCTGCAGCTCCTCGCCTTCATCGAGGGTGGCGGCATCGGGGCCGGTTCCGAAATTCGGCAGGATGGGCTTGTGGGTTTTCACGCGCGTCGCGCAGCGCATGGCAATCTCGACGCTGGCCTGCAGGGCATCCGGCAGATCCGCAAACAGCTCCATCATCTGCTGGCGCGTCTTGAAATGATGCTCCGGCGAGAGGCGGCGGCGGTTGTCGTTGGAAACGATCTGGCCTTCCGCGATGGCAAGCAGCGCGTCGTGCGCTTCATAATCTTTAGACGACGAGAAGAACGGCTCGTTTGCGGCAACGATGGGCAAGCCGTTGCGGTCCGCGAGTGCGAGCAGTTCCCCTTCGATCAGCCGCTCCTCGTCGAGCCCATGGCGCTGGATCTCCACATAGAGCTGGTGGCCGAACGCGTTCTTGAGGATGTCTAAGCGAGCCTGCGCCAGATCCTGGCGCCCGCCATGGCGCAGGGCGCAGTCCAGAGGACCCGTGAAGCCGCCGGTCAGCGCGATGAGGCCTTCGCAATGGGATGAGAGCGCGGGCGCGGATATCCGTGGATTCTCACCCAGCGGCACGCCGAAATAGGCGTGGCTCACAAGCCGCATGAGATTGCGGTAGCCCTCCTCCGTCTGCGCGAGCAGCACGATGTTGGCGGGCTGCGGCACCACGCGGGCAACCGGATCCGCCTCCTCGAAGCAGACCGAGAGCTGCACGCCGGCGATGGGCTGGATGCCCGAGCCGGCGAGCTTTTCGGAAAATTCCAGGGCGCCGAAGAGATTGTTGGTATCGGTGAGCGCAAGAGCGGGCTGCTTGTCGGCTGCCGCGAGCTTTGCCAGTTGGGCGATCTTCAGTGCGCCCTCAAGCAGCGAATATGAGGAGTGCACATGCAGATGGACGAAGCCGATATCGTGAAGAATGCGCGCCATGAAACTCTACTCACTGAACGGCACGCATAGTGGCACGATTCTTTTTTAAGGAAGCCTAACCCGACACCTCAAGGATTACGTTCCTGTGAATCGCCGTCGGTTGGTTGTGGATTCCGGGTATCAAGCAATGGGAGAAAGGACCAGAGCCCAGATTGCCACGGCTGAGCCGAACATGGCCAGCGAGGCGATTTCGGCAGTGGTTTCGAGGATGAAGCGAAGCATGTTTGGATCTCCATGTTCCTGACATGTTCATATTTGTTCATTGGATGTTCTGTGTAAAGCGTGTGCAGAGCCCCCGCTGCCGACGGAGTCAACAGAACCTTAAAATGCAAGAAGGCGCATTTAGTCGGGCGCTGAACACGCCTCAATCCCGATAATCTGAAAGATAGGACGTTAGGGCAGCTGGACGATCAGGCCGTCGCGGATCGTCACGCGCCGGTCCATGCGCGCCGCAAGGTCCATGTTGTGCGTAGCGATCAACGCCGCGAGCTTCGACGCGCGAACGATGGCGACCAGCGTCTGGAAGACCCGGTCAGCTGTGTGCGGATCGAGATTGCCCGTGGGCTCGTCGGCCAGCAAAAGGCGCGGCGCGTTGGCGACCGCACGGGCAATCGCAACACGCTGCTGCTCGCCGCCGGAGAGCTCGCCGGGACGATGATCGAGGCGCTTGCCCAACCCTAGGAAGGTCAGCAGCTGCGTTCCGCGATCCTGCGCTTCCGCCTTCGACAGGCCGCGGATGAGCTGAGGGATCACCACGTTTTCGAGCGCCGAGAATTCCGGCAGGAGGTGGTGAAACTGGTAGACGAAGCCCAACTCCTCGCGGCGGACGCGGGTGCGCTCCTGGTC
>JALYFY010000353.1 GCA_030777385.1 Pseudomonadota bacterium
GCATGACCGACCGTGACCTGAGCGATGATGTTACTGGCTCGATCAGCAATCGTCCTCTCACCGGCTCCGGGCCTCTCGCTAACCCCGGAACGGCAGGCCCATCGCGCGGCGGCGTCGGAACCGTCAACGGCGGGACCGCAGGCCCAGGCCGAGGCGGTGCTGTTGCAGATAGCGGCACCGGAGGAAGAGGCAGCGCCGGCGGATCAACTGACGACGGCAGCACCGGTGGAACTGGCGGCACTGGAGGAACGGGTGGCACCGGAGGTAATGGTGGCACCGGCGGTAATGGTGGCACCGGCGGTACTGGCGGCACCGGCGGTACTGGCGGCAACGGTGGCGTTGGCGGCGATGGCGGAACGGGTGGCAATGGCAACGCCGGCGGGAACGGTGGCGGCCGCGGCAACAACGGTCATGGCAATGATCCCGACGGCAACGACTCCTCCAACCCTGGCAACTCCAACAACGGCGACGGCATTGATGCCGATGGTCCTGCCGGTAATGGCGGTGGCAACGGGCAAGGTGGCGGCAAGGGCAATGACGGCGGCCGCGGCAACAACGGCCACGGGAACGACGCCGATGGCAATGACTCGTCGAACCCCGGCGGCTCCAACAATGGTGATGGCACCGATCAGGATGGCCCGGCCGGAAACGGCGGCGGCAATGGTGGTGGTAAAGGCGGCAATGGAGGCAAAGGCGGAAAAGACTAACGCCGCATAAACCGAATGATCACGTTGAAAACCCTTGGCTGCACCCCGCAGCCAAGGGTTTTTGCTTGAAGCATCGCTTCCACCTCAAGCCCTCATTGCATAATAATCGTCCGCACAGCAACAGGAGCTTTAGGAGCATCTTCGCATCTAGCTTACGACAAGGATAAACCCGGTCGCAGCGATGCTCGCGCCGGCCAGGCGTACGATAACCCTACTGCGCAGAGCGAGGAGGCCGATCGCGCTACCGGCAATATGAAGCGTCATGCTCGCAAGAGAAAAACCCAAGCCGTAAACAACAGCATCGGCCCCTGCAGGAATCTCGGCGCCATGGGCATAGCCATGGAAGACCGCAAAGACACCCACAAGCGCCACCGCTGCACTGGCCGACCACCGCCAACCTAATGCGACAATAGCGCCAAGAATAAAGACAGAGGCGGCAATGCCGCTCTCCATCGCAGGAATGTCGAGATCGAGCAGACCTATCCCTCCGCCAATCAGCATCATGCCAATAAAGCTTATAGGCAAAGCCCACAAAGCTTGCGCACCAAGTGCCGCTGCAAAAAGGCCAACGCCCAACATAGCAAGGGTGTGATCGATCCCTCCAAACGGATGCAGGAAGCCCGAGAAAAAGCCCGACATCGCATGATCGCCCACGTGGGCGAAAGCGGGTGTCGCCACTGCGACGAGAAGAGACGTGAGGACAGAGCGCTTGATCATCATGGATACCCCCTAGGCTGCCGCGGCCAAACCGCCGGTTTGTTCGATGAACTTTGCGATAGCGTCTACCCCAACCCCATCGCGGACATTGCTGAACACATATGGACGCTGTCCACGCATCCGTTTCGTATCCTCTTCCATGATGGCAAGATCAGCCCCCACGTAAGGTGCGAGATCGATCTTGTTGACCACGAGAAGATCCGATCTGGTGATGCCGGGTCCGCCCTTGCGCGGGATTTTCTCGCCTCCTGCCACATCGATCACGTAAATCGTCAAATCCGCAAGCTCCGGCGAGAACGTTGCAGCCAGATTGTCGCCGCCGGACTCCACCAGCACAATGTCCAGCGCGGGAAAGCGCTTGCGCATGGTCGCAATGGCCGCAAGGTTGATGGAAGCATCCTCACGAATTGCCGTATGCGGACATCCACCTGTCTCAACACCCATGATGCGCTCCACGGGAAGCGCGCCCGCCACTGTCAGGAGGCGCGCATCCTCCTTCGTGTAGATGTCGTTGGTGATGGCGCAGATGTCATAGCGTTCACGGAATTTCTTGCAGAGCGCTTCCATCAGCGCCGTCTTGCCTGAACCGACCGGCCCACCGATGCCGACACGAAGGGGTCCCGTATGAGAGATCATGAGCGAAATAGCCTCGTATATTGGTTCTCGTGATGGAAAGAGCCGAGATCGGCCCGAAAGGTCGAGCCGCCGATATCGTCAAGAGGGAGATCTTCGGCCTGCCGCGCCACCAGCTGCACAGTAGTAGCCAAGGACGCGGTAGCGCGTATGCCGGCAGTCTGCCCGATGGGTGCGAGCCGGATGGCGGCCGAGACCAGCGTTTGCACGATCCCGAATAGATAAGCCGCCGATGTAACCCGCAACGGGACCCGATGAGCCGCCGCCGCCATGCCGATCGCGACCGGAAAGGCGACATCTCCCTCAAGACAGAGGAGCCGCGGCGAGGGCCAAGCGGCGAGAGTCGCATCAAGGAAGCTGCGCCCTTGCTGGCTTGTTTCCAGATAGAGCTCTGCAGAGGGCGAGAGCGCAAGGGCCAACTCGTTGACGCTCTCAAGGGCCGCGCCATCCTCAGCGTCTGTAGCCCGATAGGCATGGCTTAGGAGAATGGCGTCGTTGCGCCCCATTCCCAGCGTCAGGAGATCGGTCAACCAGGAGACAAGCGTTTCCTGGTTGACAACGTCGCCCGTCTCCACCGCCCATTCGAGAGTATGCGAATAAGCATAGCACCCAACAGGATAGGACGATGACAGCCAGGCGAAGAGCGGCAGGATCGCAGCCTCATGCTCGCCTGCAGGCGGGTTCAGCATGGCTTCATCCATGGGAATGCCCAGGGTGATGATGTCTTGAATGAGAGTCATGCTCATGGTGATGATAGGCGCCTCGCACCGGGCGGAACGGCCGTTCCACGATCACGGTATGGGCTCCCAACCCTTCGAGCATGTCGACCAATACGTGGTCATAGGCGATGTAGATCGCATCCCTGGTGATTTCAGCGGGCACATGGCGATTGCCTATGTGCCAAGCGAGGGTCAGAAGATCGGAAGGCTCCTCTGTCCTGATCTCGACCAGCCGCTCGGGCGCGGCCTTTACCTCCACGAGCCAGCCGGTTTCCAGCAGGATTGCATCACCATCCTCCAGAACATCGGCTTTGTCGAGATCGAGCAGGAAGGCCGTGCCACCATCGGCATGGAGCATGATGCGACGGCGGTGACGGTCGCCATGATCGAGAGTGATGACATCGACGATGCGGTCCTGCTCGACAGCTTTGCGGCGGATGATGGATGTTGCGCGCATCATATCAGAACAGGAAGTACCGTTGAGCCATAGGGAGGATGCTGGCTGGTTCGCAGACAAGCAATTCACCGTCGGCGCGTACGTCATAGGTTTCGGGATCGACCTCGATAACCGGCATGGCGTCGTTCAGCACCATATCCTTCTTGCCGATGCCGCTGCGCACATTCTCGACCGCGACGAGTTGCTTCTGAACTCCGAGCTTTGCGGCAAGGCCATTTTCAGTGGCTACTTTGGACACGAATGTGAGCGAGGTGGATGCAAGCGCCCGACCATAGGCTCCAAACATCGGACGGTAATGGACCGGCTGCGGCGTGGGGATCGAGGCATTCGGATCGCCCATGAGAGCTGCAGCGATGGCTCCCCCCTTGATAACGAGATCTGGCTTCACCCCAAAGAAGGCCGGCGTCCAGACAACCAAGTCCGCGAGCTTTCCAGTCTCCACCGAGCCGATGTGCTTTGAGACGCCATGAGCGATGGCTGGATTGATGGTATATTTTGCCACATACCTGCGGGCCCGGAAGTTGTCGTTGTCCCCCGTTTCGCCAGGCAGCGAGCCCCGCTGAACCTTCATCTTGTGCGCCGTCTGCCAGGTGCGGATGATGACCTCGCCCACGCGGCCCATAGCCTGACTGTCGGACGACATCATCGAAAGCGCGCCGATGTCGTGCAGGATGTCCTCTGCCGCAATGGTCTCCTTGCGGATGCGGCTCTCGGCAAAGGCAAGATCTTCCGGAATTGACGGTGAGAGATGGTGACATACCATGAGCATGTCGAGATGCTCGTCGATGGTGTTTACCGTGTAAGGCCGCGTTGGGTTGGTGGATGATGGCAGCACGTTGGGAAGACCTGCCACCTTGATGATATCCGGCGCGTGCCCGCCGCCGGCGCCTTCGGTGTGGAAGGCGTGGATCGTGCGGCCCTTGAAAGCCGCAATAGTGTCCTCGACAAAGCCCGACTCGTTGAGCGTGTCGGTATGGATCATCACCTGCACGTCATAGGCGTCGGCAACTGAGAGACAGCAGTCGATGGCAGCAGGCGTCGTGCCCCAATCCTCGTGAAGCTTGAGCGCGCAGGCTCCCGCTTGGATCATCTCCTCCAGAGCTCCCGGTTTTGAGGCATTGCCCTTGCCGGTAAAGGCGAGATTCATAGGGAAAGCATCCGCCGCTTCGATCATACGGGCAATATGCCAGGGACCGGGCGTGCAGGTGGTGGCGAAGGTACCTGTGGCAGGCCCCGTACCACCTCCAAGCATCGTCGTGATGCCTGACATGAGCGCCTCCTCGATCTGTTGCGGACAGATGAAGTGGATATGGGAGTCGAACCCGCCGGCCGTGATGATCTTGCCTTCGCCTGCGATGATTTCGGTGCCTGGCCCAATGATGATGTCCACATTCGGCTGCACATCCGGATTGCCGGCCTTGCCGATGCCCGTGATCAACCCGCCCTTGATGCCGATATCAGCCTTCACGATTCCCCAATGATCGAGGATTACCGCATTGGTGATAACCGTATCGACAGCACCCTCGGCTCGGGTCGCCTGCCCCTGCCCCATTCCATCGCGGATAACCTTGCCGCCGCCAAATTTCACCTCTTCGCCGTAAGTGGTGAAGTCACGCTCTACTTCGATCACAAGGGAAGTATCGGCCAAACGGATTCGGTCACCTTTCGTGGGACCGAACATATCCGCATAGCCGGAGCGTGGCAGGGAAGCAGGCCTTCTTCCACTTGACATCAGAGCGCTCCCATCACGCCTTGGCGAAAACCATAGACCTCGCGTTTGCCTGAAAGAGGCACCAAGATGACTTCCCGTGTCGAGCCAGGCTCAAATCGCACTGCCGTGCCGGGAGCGATGTCGAGGCGCATGCCACGTGCTTTCTCACGATCGAAGGATAGAGCCGGGTTGGTCTCATAAAAATGATAATGGCTGCCAACCTGGATCGGTCTGTCGCCCGTATTGGCAACCGTCAGAACCGTGCGCTCGGCGCCCTCGTTGAAGATGATCTCGCCCTCCTGAGCCATCACCTCTCCCGGCACATCCTTCGATGCGGCGCCGCGGATTGGGTGATGGACGGTGACGAGCTTTGTTCCATCCGGGAAGGTGGCCTCCACCTGCACGTCATGGATCATCTCGGCCACGCCCTCCATGACCTGACCGGCACTGATCACATGGGCACCTGCCTCCATCAGCTCGGCAACGGAGCGGCCGTCGCGTGCACCCTCCACTACCGCGTCGGTGATCAGCGCGATAGCCTCGGGGTGATTGAGCTTCACGCCGCGCTCCAAGCGGCGGCGGGCCACCATGGCAGCCATGGAGATCAAGAGCTTGTCTTTTTCACGAGGTGTGAGTTGCATGGTTCGACCCTAGTTGAGCCAGACACGAGGCAGGGGCTCGCCGCGGAAGGCGAGAAGAAACGGGAGGGCGGCGGCACGCAAGGCTTCAATCGACATGGCGCAGAAGCGCACGGCGAGAAGGCCGTTCCA
>JALYFY010000354.1 GCA_030777385.1 Pseudomonadota bacterium
GAAATAGAGGGTCGGCGGCTTGGCATCGCAGGCCCAGCGATAAGCCCAGAGGCTCTCGCCGTCCGTGAAGACCGCGGTGAAGCGCAGGGGCTCCTTGACGCCTGCCTCCTCCATCAGCCCGCGCACCTGCTTCAGGGTGCGGGCCATGGCGGCGATGGGGTCCTGGGCCAGCCCGTTGGCGAGCGCCGCGAGAAAGAGCGCCTCGGAATCCGTGGTGCCCTGGCGGCGGTCGTAGAGGTCGTCCGGGATCAGGGCCTCCAGGCGGCGCTTGATGCGCCCGTAGCCGCCGATCTGCCCGTTATGCATGAAGAGATAGCGCCCGTGGGAGAACGGGTGGCAATTGGCCCGGGTGGTGGAGGTGCCCGTTGAGGCGCGCACATGGGCGAAGAAGAGCCCGGAGCGCACCTGCTCGCACAGGCTCCTCAGGTTCTCGTCCGACCAGGCGGGACGGACCTCCCGGTAGATTCCCGGCTCGGGGCGCTCCCCATACCAGCCGATGCCGAAGCCGTCGCCGTTGGTGCCCGTCTTGGCCTCGACCGCATGGAGCGATTGATGGACCAGGGAATGGGCCGGCGCGCAGACTAGATCGTCCAGAAAGATCGGCTCTCCACGATAGGCGAGAAAGCGGCACATGGTTTTCTTTCGTCCCGGGCGGGGCAAAGGTTCGGGCGGCAAGGTTTTCGCAACCTTGTTGTAGTATCTTCCGGTCGTGGTGAATAGCCGGTTAACGGCCAAGTCTTCACGTCAAGCCGTTGCGGCCCTGCGGCCCTTCCCTTAAAGCGTTTGGCACCACACAAGACCGGTCGAACCGGTGAGGGGGACCGTCACATGCCTCGTGCCTTGAAGCCGGCGCTCGCCGCCGCCCTGACCCTACTGCCGCAGGCGGCCCTTGCGGCGGAACTGGACGGGGCAACCCTGAGCGTCGTCTGGGCGCTGCCCTTTGCGGGCATCCTCCTGTCCATCGCGCTCTTTCCGCTGCTGGCGCACCATTTCTGGGAGCATCACCAGGGCAAGATCGCGGCGTTCTGGGGTCTCCTGGTGCTCGTTCCCATGGCGGCCATCCTCGGCCCCACGACGGCGCTTCATGCCCTCGCCCATACGGCATTCCTGGAATACATCCCGTTCATCCTGCTGCTGCTCGCCCTGTTCACGGTGGCGGGCGGCATTCTCGTGCGCGGCAACATCCACGGCTCGCCGGGCACCAACACGGCGCTGCTCGCCATCGGCACGGGGCTGGCGAGCCTGATCGGCACCACGGGCGCCTCCATGGTGATGATCCGCCCGGTGATGCGCGCCAACGACGACCGGCGGCACAACGTGCATGTGATCGTGTTCTTCATCTTCCTGGTGTCGAATATCGGCGGCTCGCTGACGCCGCTCGGCGACCCGCCGCTCTTCCTCGGATTTCTGCGCGGCGTGGACTTCTTCTGGACCACGACGCATCTCCTCCCCGAAACCCTCTTCATCAGCGGAGTTCTGCTGGCCCTGTTCTTCGTCGTCGACACGATCATCTACAAGCGGGAAGGCCATATCGCCCCCGACCCGACCCCAGACAATCCGGTGCGGCTGGCAGGGGGCGTCAACTTCTTCCTGATCCTTACGATCATCGCGGCGATCCTCCTGAGCGCGACCGTGGACATGGGGCGCTTCACCCTGCTCGGCACGGAGATCGAGGTGGCGAACGCAGTGCGAGACGCCGTCATGCTCGGCGTCACCGCCCTGTCGCTGGCGCTGACGTCCAAGGCGAACCGAATCGAGAATGGCTTCTCCTGGGGGCCGATCAAGGAGGTGGCGAAGCTCTTCGCCGGCATCTTCGTCGCCATCATCCCGGTGCTCGCCATGCTCAGAGCCGGGGCGAACGGGGCCTTCGCGCCCCTCGTGGCTCTCGTGTCAAACCCAGACGGCAGCGCCAACAACGCCGCCTATTTCTGGCTCACCGGCGGCCTCTCGTCCTTCCTCGACAATGCTCCCACCTATCTGGTCTTCTTCGAGCTGGCATGAGGCAACGCGCAGCAGCTCATGACCACAGGCGCGCTGACCCTGGCGGCGATCTCGGCCGGCGCCGTGTTCATGGGGGCGAACTCCTATATCGGCAACGCCCCCAACTTCATGGTCTACGCCATCGCTCGGGAAGGCGGCGTGAAGATGCCGAGCTTCTTCGGCTACCTGCTCTGGTCGGGCGGGATCCTGGTGCCGGTGTTCCTGCTCGCGACGCTGCTGTTCTTCAGGGCCTAGGCCTCGAGCCTCTCCGCCACGTCCTCCGCGATGGACAGGCTCGAGGTCAGGCCCGGGCTTTCGATGCCGAAGAGGTGAACGAGGCCAGCGAGGCCGTGCTCCGCCGGGCCGTCGATCATGAAATCCGCCGCCTTCTCGCCCGGTCCCGTGAGCTTGGGCCGGATGCCCGCGTAGTCCGGAACCAGCGCCCCGTCCGGCAGCCCTGGCCAGTAGCGGCGGATGGAGGCGTAAAAGCTCTCGGCCCGGTGCGGGTCGACTTCGTAGACCTCCCGGTCGATCCATTCCACGTCGGGCCCGAAGCGCATGCGCCCG
>JALYFY010000355.1 GCA_030777385.1 Pseudomonadota bacterium
GCCGGCGAACACCGCGCCCCAGGATATCTTGTTGAGCATGATGGTGCGCGCGTCCTCGGACGGAGTGACCGGGCTCATGTGAGGAGCGTCACTGTCGCCGCGGTTGCGCGGGGTATCAGGATGATGGACATCGGTCATGTGGGATTCCTTTGCTGGTGCTCACGGGCACCGGGGTGGACGCTCTCGCCCGAGGTCATGCTCGCTGCGATGACAGCGACTGATGGTTGTCAGCGAGGTTTGATGATGTCGCGCACGGTGTCTTTCACGCCGCTAACGGTATTCTGCGCCCGGCCTGCCGTCTTCTCGGTCGAACCCTCGGCCTGGGTCTTGCCGTCACCTGTGATCTTGCCAATAGCTTCCTTGACGGAACCTTTGGCCTGTCTCGCGGCACCCGCAACGCGGTCCTTGTCCATGGCAGCCTCTGGGTTGGATCGCATGGGAACACAACTGGCCGACCTCCGACCGTTCCGCCCATGGCCCGCTAACCCCTCGGATTAACAAACGTTCAGAATTATTTTTCCTGGTTGCTCTGCACTACACGAGCTGGTTTGCCTGTACTGCTTTTTCGCACCTTTGGGCGCTTTGGGGCGACACCATCACCCCCGATGCCGCGCTCTCGCGCCCAGACGATCAGGGCACTGCGCCGGTTGACCCCGATCTTCTGGTACAGCGAGGCGAGGTGGTTTCGCACCGTGTTGCGGGCGAGCTTGAGCTCGGTTGCAATCTCGCGCTCGCGCGCAGTCAAATCCGCGACGCTTGCCGCCGCCTGGGCTGGCGACTGGCCGGGCTGAAGCGGGTGGCGCAGGGCAGCGAGCTTTTCCACCACGCCGCGGCTGAACCAGGACGCATCAGCCATGACGGCCTCAATCGCCTTGACGAGTTCCTCCTCCGAGCGCCGGCGCCGTGATGTCCTGGAAGCAGCACAGGATGCAGGCACGATTGCTCAGGGTAATGGTCTCGGCCGAGACTAGGCACTCGATGTCGCCCCCGCCCTTCACCCGCAGGCGCGCCTCGACGTCCTTGACTGTGCCAGTCCTGGCGAGCTCGGTCTCGAAGCGCTTTCGCTCTGCGTCGTCGGCCCAGAGGCCAAGATCGCGGGCTGGGTGGCCGACCACATCCTGGGCCTGGTAGCCCAGGCCCTTGGCGAAGGCCTCGTTCACCTCAATGAGGCGATGATCGTCGGCCGTGCTGATGGTGGTGGGCACCGGGGCAAGGCGGAAGGCCTTGGCGAACCGCTCCTCGGAATAGCGCAATGCCGACTCGGCCTTCCGGCGCGGCTCCAAGTCGGCAAAGGTGAACAGCATGCAGGGCTCATCCCCGACCTCGATCAGCTGGCCCGCCACCACCACCTGACGTCCACCAGGGTCGCTCGGGACCGTTAGGCAGGCCTCCATCTGCGGGAGGGTCTCCCCGGAGCGCAGCCGCTCCAGTGCGAGATCCCGCCGTTCGGCACGTTCGAGGACGTCGACCTCGTAGACGGTGCGACCGAGCACGTCCTCACGCTTGTAGCCTGTGAGTTCCAGGAAACCTTCGTTGACCTTGATCAGGCGAAGGTCTGTAAGGCGGCAGATGGTGGCGGGAGCAGGGTTGGCTGCGAATGCCCGCTCGAAACGGTCCTCGGCTTCCACTTGCCCGCTGACATCATGAACGATGAGCACGAGGCAATCGTTCGGCGGAAAATGGCTGACAAATTGCTGCGGACGGCTAATGTCCGTCTGAGGCCTCCGCCATGCGGAGCCGTCAATATGTCCCAGAGTCTGAATGACCACAGGCCGTTCTGGCGAGGTAAGCCCGATCATGTCGACGACGTCGCAAGCGAGCATCAATGCAGTGCTCGAAACCGCTGTGCCCGTGGCTGCGGCCGAGGAAGTGAAGGCGATTGCGCTTCAGCATTTCGGCGTTCGCGGCGCTCCGACCCGGCTGCCAGGCGAGCGGGATAGCAACTTCCACATCATGACGGAGGACGGCAATCATTTCCTCCTGAGGATCAGCAATCCTGTCGAAGACCGTCAGGTGACGGATTTCCAGACCAAACTCCTGCTGCACATCGAGCAGACCGACCCCTCGCTGCATGTGCCGCGCATTGTCAGATCCGTCGAAGGCACGCCCGAAATCATCCTCGCGCTTCCGGGTCAACCACATAGCGTCGTGCGCCTCTATACGTTCCTCCAGGGCGTCCCCCTGTACAAAACACCGTCCAGCCGGCGCCAGCGGCGGAACATGGGCGGAGTGCTCGCCCGGATCGATCTCGCTATGCGGGAGTTCCAGCATCCGGCTTCCAACCACGAGCTGATGTGGGACATGAAGCATGCCCACCGCCTGCGCCCCCTGCTGGTGCATATCGAGGACCTGCAACGGCGTGCTCTGGTGGAGCGGTTCGTCGACCGGTTCGAGCAGTTCGTGCTGCCCGCCATGCCGAACCTGCGCACGCAGGTCATCCACAACGACCTGAATCCGCACAACGTGCTCGTGGCGGACAGCGATCATGACCATGTGACCGGCGTGATCGACTTCGGCGATGCGGTGCTGGCCCCTCTGGTGAACGATCCTGCGGTCGCTACGGCCTATCGAAATATGGACATCGGGCATCCGCTTGAAACTGTCTCCGACTTCATTGCTGGATACCATACCGTGCTTCCGCTTGAGGACGCCGAGTTCGAGATCCTGTTCGACCTCGTGGCGACCCGCATGATACTGACGGTGCTGATTACCAGCTGGCGCGCCGACATCCAGCCGGAGAACCGCGAATACATCCTGCGCAACGCGCCGTCAGCCTGGGCTGGGTTGGAGCGCTTTGCCGCCTTGGACCGTGCGGAAGCGCACGCCTATCTTCGCCAAAACAGCCGCCCGGAGTGACCGATGTCCATGATCAACGCCTATGATCCTTCCAGGGCGACCGATGTTGCCGCGCGCGAGCAGGAGATGATCGCCCGCCGCCAGCGCCTGCTCGGGCCAGCCTACCGGCTGTTCTATGCCAGCCCTGTCCATGTGGTGCGCGGGGAGGGCGTGTGGCTCTATGATCCCGATGGGCAGGCTTACCTCGACGTCTACAACAACGTGGCGTCTGTCGGCCATTGCCACCCGCACGTCGTGGCCGCGCTGTCCAAGCAGGCGTCCACCCTCAATACTCATACTCGCTACCTGCACGACATGGTTCTTGATTATGCCGAGAAGCTTCTCGGGTATTTCCCGATCGAGAACCCACAGGTGATGTTCACTTGCACGGGCAGCGAGGCGAACGACTTGGCCTTGCGCGTGGCGAAAACGCACACAGGCGGCACCGGTATCATCATCACCGACTTCGCCTACCACGGCGTCACGAGCGTCATCGCAGAGATGTCGCCCTCGCTTGGTGCTGGGATGCGGCTCGGGGATCACGTGCGTACCGTGCCAGCACCGGACTATTATCGCTCGAACGGGCAGGACGTGGGCGCAACCTTCGCGCAGCATGTTCGCACCGCTATCGAGGACTTGAGGTCCCATGGCATTAGGCCCGCGGCGCTGATCGTCGACACGATCTTCTCAAGCGACGGCGTGTTCTCGGATCCGGCAGGCTTCCTGAAGCCTGCGGTCGAGGAAATCCGCAAGGCCGGCGGGATTTTCATCGCGGACGAGGTTCAGCCCGGTTTCGGCCGCACAGGTGAGGCCATGTGGGGATTCCAGCGCCATGGGATCGCGCCTGATATCGTGACCCTCGGAAAGCCCATGGGCAACGGTCATCCTGTAGCCGGCATGGTAGCGAAGCCTGAGGTTTTGGACGAGTTCGGGAAGCGCGTGCGCTATTTCAACACATTCGGCGGCAACCCCGTTTCCTCGGCCGTCGGCATCGCTGTGCTGGAGGTCATCGAGCGGGAGGGCTTAGTGGAGAATGCCCGCAGCGTGGGCAGCTATCTCCGACAAGGCCTGCAGGATTTGGCGAACCGCTACCCCATCATCGGCGATGTGCGCGGGGCCGGTCTGTTCGTCGGCGTAGAGTTGGTGCGGGACCGTGCCACCAAGGAGCCCGCGCCGCGGGAGACGGCGGCCCTGGTGAACGGCCTGCGCGAGCGGCGAGTGCTCATCAGCGCGACGGGACGTGCGGCGAACGGCCTGAAGATCCGACCGCCGCTGGTCTTCTCGAAGGCGAACGCCGACCACTTCCTCTCCGCCATGGACGAGGCCCTAGCTGGGATCGTCTCTCGGGCCTAAACAGCAAGCGACCGGCGCTGCCGCCGGTCGCTGATCGTTTGGTTCCTGCTGGTCGTGAGATTAGATCGGCCCGTTCATCAACAACTGTTCGCGGCTAAAGCGGAAGGCGGCCGCGCGGCGATGCCCTTCGAGACCTTCGCTCTCGCTCTGGCGGCAGGCTGGCGGCGCAACGGCCGCGACGCCGCGCTCGTCAAGCCACTGGTGCGTGCAGACCTTCACGTAGGAGCCGACCCACAAGCCACCCGTATAGCGGCCGGCACCCATGGTCGGCAGCGTGTGGTTGGTGCCGCAGCACTTGTCCGAATAAACCACGCTGGAGAGCGGCCCGATGAAAAGCGAGCCGTAGTTACGCAGCTTCTTGGCGGTCGCATGCGGATCGCGCGTGTGCACCTGCAGATGCTCCGCCGCGATGAAGTCTGAGTAAGCGATCATCCCCTCCTCGTCGGCACAGACGGCGATCTCGCCATAGTCGCGCCAAGCTGGGCCGGCGACGTTTGCAGTAGACAGGTTCTGCAACTGGCGCTCGACTTCTGCGAGAGTGGCCTCGGCCAGTTCCCTGCTCGTGGTGATGAGGCCCACGCGGGTGCGGATGTCGTGCTCGGCCTGCGCCAGAAGGTCCACCGCGATCATCTCCGGATCGCCCGTCTCGTCCGACACCACGAAGATTTCACTGGGGCCTGCAAGCTGGTCGATGCCAACAGGGCCGAACACTTGGCGCTTCGCCTCGTTGACGAAGGCATTGCCGGGGCCCACGATCTTGTCAACGGCCGGCACAGTCTGCGTGCCATACGCCATTGCGGCGATCGCCTGCGCGCCGCCAATCCGAAAGATCCGGTCGGCCCCCGAGAGATGGCAGCCGGCGATCATAGCCGGGTGGGCCGTCGGTGGAAGGCAGGCGATTACCTTTTCGCAACCAGCAACCTTCGCGGGCACGATGGTCATAATCGGAGCAGACAGGAGGGGATAGCGCCCGCCAGGCACATAGGCGCCGACGGTTTCGATCGGGATCACACGGTGCCCCAGGTTGAGGCCGGGCAAGGCTTCGATCTCGAGGGGTAAGATGGTGCCGAGCTGAGCCTGTGCGAAGGCGCGGACGCGCTCGATGGCGAACTCCGTGTCCTGCCGGGTCTGCGGATCGAGGTTGCGCAACGCCTCGGCGCGCTCCTCGTCGGTGACTTCAAAGGCGGCCACATCGACCTTATCGAACGCGTTGCCGTATTCCCGCACGGCGACGTCCCCGCGCGTCCGCACGTTGTTAATGATATCACGAACGGTGGCTTCGATCTCGCGGTTGTCCGTGTCCGCGTCGCGCTTTGGGGCTTTGAGATGTGTGACCTTTTCAGTCAGAGTCGACATCGGGCGTAACATTGTTTGTTCCTTTTTGCGAGGCTCAACTCTCGATGATGTGGTGGAGCTTCTCAATTGGCCCTGGCCCTCTTGTTCATTATTCTAACCATGCTTAACATGGCGAGAACTATGAGCAGCCCGGGACCGGGCCAAACCTCATCAGGTTTGGACGGGGAAGGTCCTCAAGCCAGGAAGAGGTAGGCATGCCGAAGATTGGGACCCGGCTCAGGGAACTTCGCCGCCGGCGGAATCTCGGAGTCCGTGAAGTGGCCCTGAGGTCCGGCATCTCACACTCGTCGATCTCGCTCATAGAGCGGGACTGTATGAGCCCCTCGATCGATACTCTTAGCGCCATTCTGGATGCTCTCGGCACTACGCTGACGGGTTTCTTCTCAGACCTGAACTCCACCGTGCCCCACTCGCCGTTCTACGAGGCGAGCGAATGGGTCGAAATCGGCAAGGCGCAGACGATCTCATATCGCATGCTGGGCATGAACCATCCCAATCGGCAGATCCTGATGCTGCACGAAACCTACGCGGTTGGAGCTGACACGGGAGAGCCATTCTCCCACTCGGCGCAGGAAGCCGGCACAGTGCTGCGCGGTGCTGTCGAGGTCACGGTAGGCGACGAGTGCCGCGTGCTCAAGACGGGAGATGGTTACTATTTCGACAGCCGGATGCCTCACCGCTTCCGCAACGTTGCCAACGAGCCGAGTACTGTTCTTAGCGCCGTTACTCCGCCGACCTACTGAACTAAAAGCTGACGGGTTCAGCCAGATGCACGTTTAATATTTTCACCGCTACGGAGCCAAGACGCTTCCACCTTCGACCGGGGATGTGCTTGCCTTCCGGTGGAACTAATAACCAGAGAGGGATCTAATCATGACACTCACCAAGAAACTGACGCTCGTCGGCTGCCTCACAGCCCTCGTTGCGGGCGCGGCCGTCACGTCGGCTCAGGCTCGCGATCTCACCATCGTGTCCTGGGGCGGCAACTACCAGGACGCGCAGAAGAAGATCTATTTCGAGCCTTTCACCAAAAAGACCGGCAAGCCGGTTCTCGACGAGAGCTGGGATGGGGGCATCGGCGTGATCGCTGCCAAGATCAAAGCCGGCGTACCGAACTGGGACGTGGTGCAGGTCGAGTCCGAGGAGCTCGCGCTCGGTTGCGCAGACGGCTATTACGAAAAGCTCGATTGGAGCAAGCTCGGTGGCAAGGACGCCTACCTTCCGGCCGCTGTCAGCGATTGCGGCGTGGGCGCCATCGTATGGACGACCGCCCTCAGCTATGACGCGAATCGCCTGAAGGAAGCGCCGCAATCCTGGGCTGACTTCTGGGACACCAAGAAGTTCCCCGGCAAGCGCGGCTTCCGCCGTGGCCCGAAATACGCGCTTGAGTTTTCCCTGATGGCTGACGGCGTGCCTCCCGCTGATGTTTATAAGGTGCTGAGCACGCCGGAGGGCCTCGATCGCGCGTTCAAAAAGCTCGATGAGTTGAAGCCGAACATTGTATGGTGGGAATCGGGCGCTCAGCCGCTGCAGCTCCTGGCCTCCGGCGAGGTGGTCATGACCACCGCCTATAACGGCCGCATCTCGGGCATCAACAAGACCGAAGGCAAAAACTTCAAGGTCGTGTGGCCGGGTAGCCTCTACGCCATCGATAGCTGGGTGATCATGAAGGGTAGTCCGAACAAGGACGCCGCGATGGATTTCATCGCCTTCGCGAACGTGCCTGAGAACCAAGTGAAGCTGCCAGAATACATCGCTTACGGCCTTCCGAACAAAGCGGCCGCAGCCGCCGTGCCGGCAAACCTGCAGAAGGACCTGCCGACCGCGCCTGAGAACCTGGCTGGCGCGGTGCCGCTCGACGCCGACTTCTGGGTTGACAACATCGAGGAGCTCAACAAGCGCTTTAACGCTTGGCTCGCAAAGTAGCGGCGACGCAATCCACACAAACAGGAGCGGGTGATATGCCAGTCTCAGAGGCTCGGTGCCGCGCCCGATACATCACACTGCTCCTGGCGCGGCCAATCCGCCATTGAATTGAGGCGCGGGC
>JALYFY010000356.1 GCA_030777385.1 Pseudomonadota bacterium
CCTTCAGGCCGTTCGGGAACTTGAAGGTGGCCTCAGCCGGAACGTTGGTGGTGCCCTCAATCAGCGACGGCGCGCATTTCCAGCGGATTTCCACGCCGCCGAACAGATAGGCTTTGGAGCGGGCCATCTTGAACAGGCGGCGGGGCTGGAAATGGGCATCCGCGCCGAAAATCTGGTGATCCGGCTTGAAGCGCACCTTGGTGCCGCGGCGGTTGAGCACCCGACCCACGGTTTCCAGCTTTCCCTTCGGGGTGCCGCGGGTGAAGATCTGGCGATAGAGGGTCTGGCCGCGGGCCACCTCAACCTCGAGGATCTCGGACAGGGCGTTCACAACCGAGACGCCGACGCCGTGCAGGCCGCCTGAGGTCTCGTAGACCTTCGAGTCGAACTTTCCGCCCGCGTGCAGGGTGGTCATGATGACCTCAAGCGCCGACTTCTTCGGGAACTTGGGATGAGGGTCGACCGGGATGCCACGCCCGTTGTCGGTCACGGAAAGCCAGCCGCCTTCCTCCAGCTCCACCTCGATGAAGGTCGCGTGACCTGCGACCGCCTCGTCCATGGAGTTGTCGATCACTTCGGCGAAGAGATGGTGCAGGGCCTTCTCGTCGGTGCCGCCGATATACATGCCGGGACGGCGGCGGACGGGCTCGAGCCCTTCCAGCACCTCGATGGCCGACGCGTCATAGCCGGCCTCGTCGGGCGTGCCGGATTGAGGCGTCGGGCGAGACACCTTGACGGCAGCGTTCCTGGCCGAGGCAGGCGCGGCGCGCTTGGCGGCTCCGCCCCCGAAGAGATCGTCATTATCTGTCATTGGGACCTTGGTCCGTGCTGATTCGCGTTTCTTTACACTATATCCCATGCCGTTTTTATACGTGAACAAAACGGAAACAGGAAGAGCGGTTCGACGTCACAAGCCACAAAAGTTGGGCTCTGTTTAGCCTGTAAAGGTTACCATCCGATTCCCTCTAAAGGATGTCTTCCAGATGTCATCAGGAACTGTTTAACTTCTGTTCACGTTGGATGGTTAAGCATGAGCTTAACAGGAGATTAATCGTGGCCACGCGGACAGCTCTCGGACCGGCACGTAAGCTTCACCTCGACCGCGCGGCGCGCATTGCAGGCGAGGCTTTTGCCTTCGACGAGCCGGACGCCACGCCCGCGCCCCAGCGCTCCTATGGGGCGAGCCTCGTCTGGCTCTCGATGGCAGCCGTTGCCGTGTTGGGGCTCGCGCTAGTCTTCTGAGGCGTCATCCGCCTCGGTGCTGTTGCTCTTGCCGAAGACACGGATGAGCCTGCGCTCAAGACGTGTGCCGTAGGTCAGCAGAAAGAGCGTGACGAGGGTGCCGGCGATGGTGATGAACCAGGCGCCCAGGCCTGCGGTGACCCCGAGAGCCGCCGCGATCCATACCGTCGACGCCGTGGTCAGGCCCTGAACCTCCGTCCCGTCCTTGGCCCGCAGGATCGACCCTGCGCCCAGGAACCCTAAGCCCGTCAGGATGCCCTGAACGACGCGGCTCACCGCATCCTGGCCGAAATGCAGCCCCTCATAGACCGAGCCCGACAGGATGACGATGGCGGCGCCGAGCGCGACGAGGCCCAGGGTCCGCATCCCGATGGGCTTGTTGTGAATATCCCGGTTGATGCCGATGATCATGCCGGCGACGGTCGCACCCAAGAGCCGGAGCGTCATCTCGATCTGATCGGCGTACTCCACCGAAAGCCAGGACAGCCACTGCGTCATCGATGTTAACCCGCCCCAGCGGCCTTCTTGGCCGAAGCCGTCTTGGTGGCAGCTTTCTTTGCCGCCGGCTTCTTGGCGGCCGTTTTCGTTGCAGCCTTCTTCGCAGCAGGTGCCGTGGCAGCGGCCTTCTTGGCAGGCGCTTTCTTGGCAGGCGCTTTCTTGGCGGCAGCCTTGCGGCCGCGAGCCGGCTTCTTGGATGGGCCTGCGGCGCGGCGGGCGACGAGAAGCGCGACGGCCTCGTCCAGCGTCACGGCCTCGGCTGATACGGCCTTCGGCAGGGTCGCGTTGGTCTCGCCATCCGTAACATAGGGCCCGAAGCGGCCTGCTTTCACCACGATAGGCTTGCCCGATTCCGGGTCCTCGCCGAGGGGACGGCCCGGATCGGCAGCACCCCGGCGGGCACCGCCCCCGCCGCTCTCCTTGGTGACGATCAGGTCGATGGCCCGGTTCGCGCCGATCTCCAGCACGTCATCGCCGGCACCAAGATTGGCGTAGGTCTTGCCGTGCTGAACGTAAGGTCCGTAGCGTCCGATGCTCGCCAGGATCGGCTCACCCG
>JALYFY010000357.1 GCA_030777385.1 Pseudomonadota bacterium
AGGCAGGTCGTCTCCTCATCGTAGGAGAGCATGATGTGGATCGGCGTCTTGAGGTTGGCCGTCAGGAACTCCGGGACCATGGCCAACGCCAGCGCGTCGAAGGCCTTCATGTCCACTGCGCCGCGTCCATAGGCGCGTCCGTTCTCCACACGGAGCGTGAACGGATCCGACGTCCAGGCCTGACCCACCACCGGCACCACATCCGTGTGCCCGGAGAGCACGATCCCGCCCCGGTCCTGCGGGCCCACCGTGGCATAGATCGCCGCCTTGTCGCCCGCCTCGTTCGGCACGCGCACGTAAGGCACGTTCCAGCCCTGCAGATAATCTTCCACGAAAGCGATCAGGGGCAGGTTCGACTTGGAGCTCACGGTGTCGAACGACACGAGCTTTGCCAGCATTTCGAGCGGCGTCAGCCGCTGGCCGTTGGGGAGCATACAGACCTCAGTGCAGCACGCGCTTCGTGCGTGGGATATCGAGTGAAAAGGCAGGAATTGCAGCGTCGAAGGTTTCGCCGCTGGCGGTTTCCATGAGATAGGTTCCCTGCATGGTTCCGCTCGGCGTCGTCAAGGGGCAGCCGCTCGTGTAGCTGAAGCTCTCGCCAGGTCCCAGCACCGGCTCCTCGCCGACGACCCCCGTGCCGCGCACCTCCTGCACATGGCCATGCTCGTCGGTGATGCGCCAGTGCCGGGCGCGCAGCTGGACCCGGTCCAGGCTCGTGTTGATGATCTCGACCGTGTAGGCAAAGAAGTACCGGCCATGGTCGGGGGAAGACTCCTCGGGCATGTAGCGGGGCGTTACCGTCACAGAGATGCCGCGGGTCACAGCCTTGTACATGAGTGCACCTCAAGCCAGTAGAGAGGTTCCATTCGCCCGTGGTAAGGCCGTCGTCAGACCTCGTCAATCGAGGCAGGGGAGAACAGGCCATGCTCGACGGATGGATGCGGCGCAGGATCGATCCGCCGCTGGACCGGCTGGGGCAGGGCTTTGCAAGGGCAGGGCTTTCGGCCGATGCGGTCACGATGCTGGGCTTGGGCGTCGGGCTGGCCTGCGCCCTCATGATCGTTCTGCGTCTCGATGCGGCGGCTCTCGTTCTGTTTGCGCTCAACAGGGGGCTTGATGGGCTCGATGGCGCTATCGCCCGGGCGACCCGCCGCACGGATCGGGGCGGATTTCTCGATATCGTCTTCGACTTTGCAGTCTATGGGGCGGTGCCCCTGGCCTTCGCCCTGCGGGACCCTGCGGGCTTTGCGCTTCCGGCAGCCCTGCTCCTCTTCTCCTTCTATGTGAACGGCGCAAGCTTCCTGGCCTTTGCGGCTGTTGCGGCCAAGCGGGGGATGAGCGGCGCCTCCCGGGGCATCAAGTCGATCTATTTCACGGCAGGCTTCATGGAGGGAACGGAGACCATCCTGTTCTTTGCGGCCATGATCCTGGTGCCGGGCTGGTTTCCCGTCCTGGCCTATGCGTTCGCGGGCCTGACGCTCATGAGCGCCCTGGCGCGGGTGACCCTGGCCTGGCACGCATTCCGGGACCCGGAGGGCGAAAGCGGTTGAGAATTCCGTAACAAACCAAAGGGCATTGTACGAACCTTCGGTATGCACAATGCCCTTATCGAGGAAAGGGAGCATCGGATGGCTCCCAAAAGTGGTTTCCACTTTTTGGTCCGATGCTCTAGATACTGCCAGGCTCATCAATCCGAGAGGGCAGGGCCCTGGGAAAGACAATATGGTTGCGTTGAAGGACGGAATCCAATCGGCCGATGCCATTGCGCTGCTCGCGGAAGCGGGCGCGATCAAACCCGAGACGCCGTTTGCCGCCGATCAGATTCAGCCGGCGAGCCTCGACCTGAGGCTGGGCCGCCGGGCCTACCGGGTGCGGGCGAGTTTCCTGCCGGGGCGCAATCACACGGTTCAGGACCGTCTGGCACAGCTGAGCTTCCATGAGATCGACCTTGGGGCCGGGGCCATTTTGGAGACGGGCAGCGTCTATATCGCCGAACTCCAAGAGGAGCTGGCCCTGCCGGAGGACCTGTCCGCTGCGGCAAACCCCAAGAGCTCGACCGGGCGCATCGACGTCTTCACCCGGGTGATTACGGACCAGAGCCAGGAGTTCGACACCATCGGGGCCGGCTACCGGGGTCGTCTCTATGCGGAGATCTCGCCCCGCACCTTCCCGGTGCTGGTCAGGACCGGCACCCGCCTGTCGCAGCTGCGCCTGCGCAAGGGCGAGGTGCGCCTGAGCGACGCCGAACTTCACGATCTGCACCAGCGCGAGCGCATCGTGACCTCCGCCGAGCCGTCGATCCAGGACGGGGTGGCGGTGAGCGTCGACCTGGAGGGCTTCGGCTCCGACAATCTCATCGGCTACCGGGCCAAGCGGCATACGGGGCTCGTGGACGTGGACAAGCCGGGCTCCTGCCGCGTGGACGATTTCTGGGAGCCGCTCTACGCCAATGCGGGCCGCACCCTCATCCTGGATCCAGGCCAGTTCTACATCCTTGCCTCCAAGGAGGCGGTGCACGTGCCGCCGGATTACGCCGCCGAGATGGTGCCCTTCGATCCTCTCGTGGGGGAGTTCCGGGTTCATTATGCCGGCTTCTTCGATCCCGGCTTCGGCCATGCGGACGCCGGAGGTGAGGGCGCGCGGGCCGTTCTCGAGGTCCGCTCCCGCGACGTGCCCTTCATCCTGGAGGATGGGCAGATCGTCGGCCGTCTCGTCTACGAACGAATGGCCGAGCGGCCCAGGGTGCTTTACGGTGCAGGGGCGGGTTCGAACTATCAGGCCCAAGGGCTAAAGCTATCGAAGCACTTCCGCTGAGCCTCCTTCAATTCCCCTTGCAATCCCCCTTGCAAGCCCCCTTGCGGGATCGGGGAAAGGCCGGATATGAATAAGAGCGCGCGGGCGTAGTTCAGAGGTAGAACGTCAGCTTCCCAAGCTGAATGTCGTGGGTTCGATTCCCATCGCCCGCTCCAATCCTTCCCTTCGAGCAGCATCTATCCCGTGGAGCGGAGCTCCGCCCGCCGGTGCGGTTTTCTGCGCGATAAGTTCAACGGGCGGCGGTCCGGGGTGTTGACAAACGATCCTGGAATCGACATATCCGCAGCCCCGCCGGAATTCAGTTCTGGCAGGCTTCAATCCCAAACCGCAAAGGCTGACCAGCTCTTACGAGCCCGGCCGAATGTGCGGTTCCGATGAGAGCCTCTCGAAGGTTCTAATCGACGGCACGAGCCATGATTGCCAGTAAGTGGCAAATCTCCATGGCTCCTCTGACGAAATCGAGGAAGTTCTCAGATCGGTCTAACCGATCTGGATCACGTAAACGCAAAGGCAAATAGGCTTTTGCGAACGGTGAAGCTTGTCTGAATACTGAGTTTTGATGAGAGTGGCACGACATTTCGAATAAATCTTCGAAATAAGTGTTGACCCTCCGGCGGTGTTCGAGTAGAACAGCTTCATCGACGGCGGGCCACTGAGGTGGCGGTCTTCGGGAAGCTTCAAGCGCCTGGCGGTCCTTAAAGGATGGTTGGGGTGTTTGGGGTTCTTCTTCGTCTCTTGTGTGGGACGATTGCTCTTTGACAAGTGAAGAAAGAAAGAGAAGCGTAGGCGGCGGTGTCCTTGCGGATCGCTCGATGGAGCGGTCAAGAAGACATCGACCTGATCTATGCTTTGGTGAGTACACCGCTGTGGGGAAACCCACAGATGGAGGTGCTCTGTCAATCAAGAGTGTAGTGACAGTCAGATCAAATCTTT
>JALYFY010000358.1 GCA_030777385.1 Pseudomonadota bacterium
GCCGGATTCCAGAACATCCGTATCCTGGACGCTATGTTCCTTGTGCAGGCCAGAACCGGCTCGGGCCAGCAGGTGATCATGGTCGTCAATCCGCCCGAGCGGAACGACGTGACGAACTCAGCGCGCCCCGGATCGAGCCCGTCGTCCAACAATCAGGGCCAGAATTTCGGCTCGAACCAGAGTTTTGGGGCGGGCTCCGATCAAAGCCAAATGTCTGCACCGATCATGACGCCAGGACTTCTAGACCAGGGCCAAATTCAGTCGAGGCTGCAATCTCGCGGCTTCTCCGAAATCTCTGACCTGAGACAGGATGGCACCACCTATACCGGTTCGGCGGACTGGTACGGCGAGCAGGTGGACTTCAGAGTGGATGGACGCAATGGCTTCGTCATCGAGCCGAGTCATCTCACGCCAACCCAAGTCCACACCATGCTGAGTGACCAGGGTTGGGAGGATATCGGCAACATCCAGCCGCAGGGCACCAGCTACCGGGTGAGAGCGTTTCAGAACGGCACGGCCTACAATCTCTGGATTGATGCCAGAACAGGCCAGATCAATCGGCAAACGGCGAGCAACAGTGGAAATTCGAACAGCTACAACTCAGGTGGCCAGCAGTAACGGAATGGACGGAGCGGAGTCACTCCCGCTCCTTGTCCGGCCGATGCCAAGTTGCTCACGATCCCAAGGAAAAGATCTAAATGGAGAACCTGACCCTCAGAGCTTCCCAGTGCAGGCCCTAAGAAACATCTCTCCCGCCTGATTTCCATTGCGCTCTGACGGACGGAATAGATTTGGCTGGCAGGGTGATGAATCGGCTATGGAAGGTGGCGGGGGAGGCATGGGAGCGGAGGATGCGAGGCTGGCCGTTCCAGGCGTCCGCCACACCAGGTCTCTCGCTGGTGGAGGTCAAGCCGTGCGGTGCCGTATTCCTGTTGGTGCGCGAGCGCTCCAGACGAGAGCCGAGTGGCGGCTGCCTACAGAAGCCACTCGACCGGGAGGATACTCATAACGGCGGCCACAAGGCGGGCCGGCAGCGTGGTTCCCGGCTCATGGGTCAGCACGACCCGATCGTTGATCCAGACCAGCTTGCCCTGGCGAAGCTCGACCCGGTAGCTCTGCGATTGAGACCGCATAGGCCTCATCGCCGCTGCGAGCTTCTGGGCAAAAGTTTCGCCCTCGATCAGCAGCACCACTTCGGTGTTGTGGTCGGCCGAGCGCGGGTCGAGATTGTAGGAGCCGATCACCGATTGACATCCATCCGCCACCAGTACCTTCGTATGCAAGCCGGCGCCGCCGGAGCTTCCCAGGAGAGACCGGGCTCGGCGAACTCTGGCGTCCGGCCGCAATTCGTGCAGTTCGACTCCGGCCGCGAGGAGGCTGCGGCGGTGGCGGGCATAGCCGATCTGGGCTGGCAGCACATCGTTGGTTCCAAGTGAATTGGTGAGAACCCGAACTGCTACTCCACGAGCCGTCAGCGTCCGAAATCGGGCTAGAACTTCCTCGTCGGGGATCAAGTAGCCGGCCTCGATGTCCAGCGAAGCCTTGGTGTCGGCGAGAGCGTTCCAGAGCGCCTGTTGGAGGCGTTCGGCGCCTGCAATCACGCCTGGGGCATCGTCCAGCACGCTCGCCGGCGCCCAGATCAAATTTGAAAAGAGCGAACCGATACCAGCCTCGGGTTCGACCAACACGGCCTCGATGGCCGCGGGCGGCTTTCCTTCTTCATTGCGCAAGTTCAGGCGGTCGAGGATATCGCCGTCCAAGCGAGCCAAGATGGTGTCGATTTCCGCCTCTTCCACTTGCTCCTCCACGCCGAAGGCAGCCGACGGCATGGCGAAGTCGCTGGCCCAAAACCTCTCGAACGAGGCCTCCACCGCCTGTGCCGATGGGCCCACCGTAAGGACATCGAGGTCGCGGAAGTTCATGTTAGCGGACAGGCCGAAATACGTATCTCCGATGTTGCGTCCGCCGATGACCGCTGCGGCCCCGTCCGCCACTAGAGCCTTGTTGTGCATGCGCCGGTTCAGGCGCTGGAAGGAGAAGAGCCAGTTCAGGAAATAGGCGCGGCGCGTCACCGACGGGTTGTAGACGCGCACCGTGACTCTCGGGTGCGCTGCAAGGAGACGAACGAGCCTTCTTGTCGAGTGGGCATGTAGGTCGTCAAGCAGGATGCGCACGCGCACGCCCCGCTCGGCGGCGTGCAGCACCGCCCGAGCCAGAATGCAGCCTGAAAGGTCGTCATGCCAGGCGTAGTACTGCAGATCCAGGGTATTGCCTGCAGACCGGGCAAGCGCAAGGCGAACCGCGAGCGCATGGGGCCCGTCGGCGAGAAGATGGTGGCCGCTGCTACCCCCATGAGCGCGCGATCCCGCTTGTGCAGCCTCAGCCAGCCGGGAGGGCCGCATCGGCCGGTCCGGTTCGAACTCGTCCGTCCGGCGGAGGATCTCCTTGCGAACCTGCCTGAAGCGCCGTTCCGCCAGGGTCACGAGGAGGCCAATCATGAAGATTCCAGCCAGGAGATGGATCGCCCAGCGCGCGGTGAGCTTCAACATGGCGGCTGCCGTCGCGCTCGGATGGTGTGGGGTGCCGGACCGCCCCGCGTTGCACCGCAGCGGCTCTGGGATGTCGCGACCGCGTGGCCTAAGGCGCAGACCTGTCGCTTCAGAGCCTGCTGCTTGAGTGATCGTCTGATGCTGGCATGGGAGTGCCTGGATAATATCCGGTTCTGCTCCTGGCAAGTGGATAGCATCGTTGGACCTCACGAGAAGGCAGGTGGTTCTGATCCGGCGCGCCTGTCAAGCGGAGCGCCTGAGTCGGTCGGTACCAGAACAGGCCGCGGGGCCAGGAGTTCCGAGACGGGAGCGCGGCAGGTCCGGCTTGGTTGCCAGGACCACGAATGGGACCCGTTGGCGACAGGTTCCCTACCGTACCGACTTCCACACCAGGTGGAATCATGGCCAGGAACGAGCCTTTTGAGCGCGCTGTTGTCCCGATGTTCTGTGGAAGGGCAGTGCCGAACGTCGCAGTGCCCTCGGGCTTGAATCGTCAGCACATGGTCCATGCCGTAGCACGGGCGGCCACCACCTACCTGTTCAAAAAGGGAGACGACGATGAAGTTGATCACAATGGCTGTTTTGGCCTCCACTGCCCTGGTGCCCGCCTTTGCGGCGGCACAGGGTGCCGGCGGTCAGCCGAACACTGGGGCGAGCCAAGCCAATCAAGGCACCCAAGTCCGTCAGATTATGGTGTCGGATATCGAGGGTCGGGAGGTCTACTCGGCTCAAGGGGACGCCATCGGCCAGGTGGATAGCGTGATCCTGGGGCGGGGCAACCAACCCTATGCTGTCGTCAGCTTCGATGAGTTCCTAGGCTTGGGCGGCGAGTCACGTCTCGTGCCGCTGGCACGCATGACGCTGCAAGGCGACCGGGCCGTCATCTCAAACATGAGTGATGGGGATTTTCGAGCACTGCAAATCTACCGGACCAACATGGCAGGTTTCCGTGAGGCGGATCGGGGCCAGCAGGTTGCCCTAGGTGGGGAGGGGCAGCCAAACCGGCAGCAGGCTGCACGGGGCCAGGGCGGCTCTCGCATTGTATTGCAGCAGGCAGCTCCCACGATCCGTGTCGACCCTGCGGATCCTCGGGTGACGGTGCGCCAGGCGCAGCCTCAGGTGACGGTGAACCAGGCGCAGCCCGAGATCATCGTGCGTCAACCGCAGCCGACGGTGCGGGTCGACATCCCGC
>JALYFY010000359.1 GCA_030777385.1 Pseudomonadota bacterium
GTCTCGTACCCTGCGCAGCGATGTGAAGGATCCCCGGGTCTTCGCGCCTGATCTGTTCAATGCGGCAGCCCGGCATAGGACAGAGCTTGCTCATGCGCTGTTCTATGGGGTCCGATGCACGACCCGCCAAACGCCAGCGCCAACCGGCTCAATCCACGCAAAGGGCGGGAGAGTCACTCCAAAGGGGGAGGTCCAGAGTGCAGCAGAGGCAAATAGTGACCTGGTCAACGAGAATTGCGCGCGATCGCGACATAGGCCTGCTGTGGGAATGTGAACTTGCGGCCGTCGAGTGCGTAGAGCGCTTGGTCGGCGGTCAGAGGCGCCGTAGTCTCACCGCTCCGGAACCGGTGGACCGAAGAATCAAGAGCGCGTTCCGGCCCGGGAGGAGTCGATGAGCCAGAGGAGCGCCTACACGCCTGCTTCGAGCAACAGCTACAGCAGCTTCTCCCGCTCGATGCCAGGCACGCCGTATAGCGGGATGCCGGGCAGCAACGAGATGCGCGGAACCGATATCATCGCCGAGTACCTTCTCAAGGAGAAAGTGCCTTACATCCTCGGCTATGCCGGGCATGGCGCCATCGGGCTCCTCGACGGGATTGTGAAGGTCAAGGACCGGATTCGGCACATCTCCCCGCGGGTGGAGCAAGCCGCAGGGTTCATGGCCGACGTCTATTATCGGCTAACCGGCGAGCCTCTCGTCGTCTACGCGTCGACCGGTCCCGGGCCCATGAATCTGATGATCGCGGTAGCAAACGCCTACTACGACAACTCCGCGTTCTTCGTCATCACTGGGAACGTTCCGACGACGCAGTTGAACTCCGGCGCCTTGCAGGACGATTACCGCTACAACGGCACGATGTCCTCCATCTTCACGCCGGTGACGAAGAAGTCGTTCCGCATCGACAAGGTCGAGGATCTCGCCCGTACGCTCCCCGAGGCGTTCGCGCTCATGAAAAGTGGACGACCCGGGCCAGTCCACTTGGACATGCCGTACAACCTCTACATCGAGACGGCGCCCATCTCGGTGCCGGAACCGCTCACCAATGGCGCGGCCTCGAACTGGCGGACGCACCTCTCCGAATCCGCCGTCGAGCGCGCGGTTGATGCGCTCGTGAAATCGAAGAAGCCGCTGATCCTCGCCGGTGGTGGCATTCGTATTGCGCGCGCGTTCGACGCGCTGAAGGCGTTCGCGGATCAGATGGGTGTGCCGGTCTACACCTCCTTCATGGGCAAGGGCGCGCTGCCGTCCGACCATCCCGAAAACCTCGGTGTCGCGGGTGTCTGGGGCGAGTATCCGGCCACCGAAGCCGCCCGCAATGCCGACCTCATCCTCGCGATCGGTGCACGGTTCAACGACCTTCACACCGGCTCCTGGATCCCTGGGTACGTCTACAACATCCCGCCGACGCGGCTAATCCAGGTCGATATCGACCGACAAGAGATCGGCCGGAATTACCCGGTCGAGATCGGAATCGAGGCTGATGCGAAGGAATTCCTCATCAAGGCGACCGAGATCGCACGCAGAAGGGGCCTTCGGGCGAGTATCGTAGAATGGCGGCGGGAGATTTCGGCTTGGCAGAGCGACTGGCGCAACTTCACGCAGCCGTTCGAGACCAGCAGCGAGGTGCCGATCGAGCCACGGCGGATGCTCGCCGACATGAACAAGATCTCGCCGCCAGGCACTATCATGGTGGACGATGTTGGCAATTGCCAAGTCTGGTCGGAACAATACTGGAAACCGCGGGTCGCCGGCACGCACATGACGTCGGGCGGGTTCGCCGCCATGGGTTTCGGCGTCTGCGGCGTGCTGGGCGCGCGACTGGCACGGCCGGATTCGCCCTGCGTCACGCTGTGTGGCGACGGGGGATTCATGATGACGCCGCACGCGGTGGCGACTGCGGTCGAGTACAATCTACCTGCGGTTTGGGTGCTACAGAACAACTATGCTATTGGCACGATCCGCGACCTGCAGCGAGTCTATCTCGGCGGACGCGAACTCGGCACCAGCTTCATCAACGAACAGACGGGGCAGTTCTGGAACCCCGACTTCGTCAAGATGGCGGAGGCGATGGGCGGGCGCGGCATCCGCGTCGAGTATCCCGATCAGTTTGGCGACGCCTACGCGGAGGCGATCCGGTCCAACATCCCGACGGTGCTCGACGTCGTGATCAACCGCGACACAGGCATCCCGGTGACAGGAACCTGGCAGATGCCGCCGATACCGGAAGTGCAGCCAACCTTCGGTGCACGAAAGATCAGACATCGCTAGGCTGCTTGCTGAGGCAGCCGCTTCGGCAAGCGCCAGTGTGTAAGCTTCCACGGAACGGGCGCTCCGCGATGGAGAATGTTCGACCCCAATTCCTCTCCCTCCGCCAATCTGTACCAGCACAACGTTCTCCGCTGCCCTGTGAAGGGCTGAGAAGTCCAGGAGCAGCAAGAGATTTTGCCCGACGCTCTGGACTGGCGCTGGCCTGCTCTGGGGCTGCACATTCTCTGTTTGGCCCTGCGTCTCCGAAGCTCTGGACTGCGCCTGTTTGGTACGGAGCTGCGGAAGCC
>JALYFY010000360.1 GCA_030777385.1 Pseudomonadota bacterium
GGCCTCAAGAGCCCGCTCGAAGGCATTGAGCGTCTGTTCGATGGCCGCGTCGCCGATGGCGTGAATCGCAAGTTGATAGCCCTTGGCGTGATAATCATGCACGAGATCGTTCATCTCGTTGTCGTGCAGGAGCATCAGGCCCCTCGTCTCGGGTTCACCGAGATAGGGATCTGTCATGGCGGCCGTCCTCCCGCCGGCGCTGCCATCGGTGAATATCTTCACCGGGCCGACACGCAGCATGGCGTCGCCTGCGCCGGTCACCATCCCGTCGGCATAAGCCTGCTCCACGATGCCGCCAGGCCCTCCCAACAGGCATTGCGTGGTGCGCACGGGCAGGCGGCCGAGTCTTTGCGCCCTGCGGTAGGCCGCAACCTCCCTGTATCCGGCCCTCATGCCGACGCCGGCATCCATGACGCTCGTAATGCCGTATGACAGGCAGGCCCGGCCTGCATCGTCGATGGCTTGCACGAGCTCCTGATCCGTCGGTTCGGGCAGCACCGCCTTCAGCCGGTCCCGCCCGGTCTCGGCCAGGAGGCCGGTCAGCCGCCCATCCCGCTGCTCGATGGCTCCGCCTTGCGGAATGGGCGTGGTTTCGTCGATTCCCGCAAGCGCGAGGGCCCGCGAGTTGCAGATGGTCACGTGGCCGCAGGCCCTTACTATCGCGACAGGATGATCGGGCGCAGCCACATCGAGTTCCTCGCGGAGGGGATGACGTCCGACATCCAGCGCGAATTGATCGTATCCTCGTCCCTGGATCCACTGGCCGGGCGGCGTGACGGAAGCACGCTCTCTAACCCGTTCGAGTAATGCCGCAAGAGTGGGCGCCGAGGTCGAGCGCACGTCCACATGACCCATGATGACGCCATAAGGCAGGAGGTGCATGTGCGAGTCGCACAGGCCGGGCGTCGCCAGGCGTCCCGCAAGGTCGATCACCCGTGTCGAGGGCCCCGTCAAAGGCTCCATGTCGGCTGCGGACCCTGTGGCCAAGACGCGCCCCGCCCACAGCGCGACCGCTTCTGCAACCCCTTCGTTCAGCCCGCAGAAGACGCGGCCATTGGTCAAAACGATATCGGCTTTGGGCAGAACAGGCATGGAGCGCTCGCGGAGGAAAGGCGGCCCTAGCGGCCGCGGCGGATAAAGAAAGCAAAGAGTGCATCCCTTTTCGTCAATCAGCAAGATTCAACGCGCTTTACGTAAGGAAAATCCGCTCTTGAAAGTGTCGTTGCTTCGGGTCTAGCTTGAGCCGGTGGCGACCGGATAAGGCGCAATGAAGAGAGGGAGTACTATGACGCGATCCAAACATTTGACCCGATGGCTTGCAATGAGCCTCGTTGCCGGCGTAGCCGCCCTTTCGGCAGTCCCGGCTTCGGCTCAGGCAACCTTGGATACGGTCAAGAAGCGCGGTAAGCTTCTCTGTGGCGTATCCCCTGTGGCTCCTGGCTTCTCCTATGCGGACGACAAGGGTGTTCGGCGCGGGTTCGACGTCGACATCTGCCGCGCCGTATCGGCAGCGGTGTTCGGCGAGCCCGACAAGGTCGAGTATGTGCCGCTCAACACCAATGTGCGGTTTCAGGCGCTTCAGTCGGGTGAAGTCGACATCCTGTCGCGCCAGAACACCTGGAGCTTCTCGCGCGATGCCTCCCTCGGCCTCGATTTCGGCCCGGTCGTTTTCTATGATGGGCAGGGCCTCATGGCGCCGGCCAAGCTCAACGTGAAAAGCGCCAGCGAACTTGCGAATGCCGCGATCTGTCTTCTGCCGGGTACGACCACCCTCCAGAATCTGGAGGACTACTTCCGGCCCAAGAACGTGAAGTACGAGTCGGTGGTGTTCGAGAATTCCGACGAGTGGCGCAACGCCTTCTTCAACGGACGCTGCGATGCCATTACGACCGACCGCTCGGATCTTGCCTCCGTGCGAGCGATCGCCAATGACCCGGAACAATTCGTGGTTCTGCCCGAGACGATCTCCAAGGAGCCCCTCGCTCCGGCGATCCGCCAGAACGACCCCAACTGGCGCGATATCGTGAACTGGACGGTCTACGCGCTCATCGCCGCCGAGGAGAAGGGCATCACTCAGGCGAACGTAGAGGCGCAGCTCAAGAGCGAGGATCCCGAGGTTCAGCGCATGCTGGGCACAAACGGCGACTTCGGGAAAATGCTCAACCTCGACAACAAGTGGGGCTTCAACATCATCAAGTCGCTGGGAAATTATGCCGAGGTCTTCGACCGCAACCTCGGCCCCAAGACCCGGCTGGGGCTGACGCGCGGCCCCAACAAGCTCTGGACGGAGGGCGGTCTTCTGTACTCGCCGCCCTTCCGGTAATCTGAGATCGGCGAGCGGCCAAGAGCCGCCCGCCCCATCCTCAGCCCTGTTCCGGAAAGGATTGTCATGCGCATCGCTGCCCTGAACGGGACGAGGCTCCTCTACAACCTGCGCTTCCGGGCCATTCTCTATCAAGTGATCGCCGTTGGAAGCATCGTCCTTCTCGGGCTCTATCTCTTTTCGAACGTCTCGCAGAAGCTGGCAGAGCAGAACATTGCGACCGGCTTCGGATTCCTGAGCCGCGAGGCCGGCTTCGTCATCAGCCAGACCCTCATCGACTATAGGCCGACCGATACCTATGGCCGGGCTCTCCTGGCTGGCATCGTCAATACCGTTTGGGTTTCCGCCTGGAGCGTGGTGCTCGCGACGATCATCGGCCTTTTCGTCGGGATCGCTCGCCTCTCTCGCAATCCGCTGCTCGCTTTTCTTGCCTTTATC
>JALYFY010000361.1 GCA_030777385.1 Pseudomonadota bacterium
CAGATAAGGCGGCACCAGCGGCAGAACGCAGGGGCTCAAGAAACTGATGAGGCCGCCTAGAGCCGCGGCCGGAAAGGAAACGCTGAGCATCAAGCCTTGTATCCCGTCGCGTTTTCTTACGAAAGCCGGTGAAACGACCGTTCTCCAGCTTGTGAAGGGAGCCGATTTTGGGTTTGCTGTGACGATGACCCAGCTCCGCAATCTCATCACCGACGTTCCAGGCCTGCGCATCGGCAATGCCCATGATGCCAAGCTCGGGTCAGGCGTGACGGTCGCGCTGTTTGACGAGCCAACGGTCGTCTCCTGTGAGGTCATGGGCGGTGCGCCTGCCACGCGTGAGACGGATCTGCTGCAGCCCGACAAGATGGTGCCTGGCATTCATGGCGTCGTTCTGTCCGGCGGCTCCGCCTATGGCCTTGATGCCGCCGCCGGCGTGCAGGCCTACTTGAGAGAACAAGGAATCGGTTTCGCCGTCCGGGAAGCGCTGGTTCCGCTGGTTTCCCAAGCCTCCAGCTTCGATCTCATCAACGGGGGCAACAAGGAGTGGGGCCGCTATCCACCCTACAGGGAGCTTGGATTCGAGGCGGCCGAACGGGCCGGGCTCGATTTCAGCCTCGGCACCGCAGGTGGCGGCTTTGGGGCCACCACAGCCAACCTGAAGGGCGGCCTCGGTTCGGCCAGCGCCACAACCTCGTCCGGCCATGTGGTCGGCGCCCTGGTCATCGTGAACAGCATCGCCTCGGCAGTCATCGGCGAAGGCCCCCATTTCTGGGCAGGAGCCCTGGAGGAGAACGGCGAGTTCGGGGGGCTCGGACTTCCTGCGCAGGTCACACCCGGGATGCGCCGGCTGATCTGGAAAGGCGGTCCCCAGCCGGCCACCACCATCGCGCTCATTGCCACCGATGCGGTGCTCACCAAGGCGCAGGCCAAGCGCCTTGCCGTCGCGTCCCATGCGGGCCTTGCCCGGGGCCTGCGATTCTCCCACGCCCTCTTCGACGGCGACACGATCTTCGCCGCCGCCACAGGCCGCAAGGCCCTGCAGGATGAGGCAGCGGAATTCACGGAGCTCACGGCGCTTGCCGCCGATTGCCTCACCCGCGCCATTGCGCGAGGCGTCTATGAGGCATCGGCCCTGCCCTATCCAGGCGCGCAGCCGGCCTGGCAGGATCGCTTCGGACAAACCAAGCCGGATTAGGACAAAAATTCAGCCTGTCTGACAGCAGGGCCGTATTCCGGATCGTCGCCGAGCCGCCGCAGGAAAGCTCCCAAGCGGGCCTCCGCCCTGCTTTGAGAGCCCCAAAGCACGCGGTCGAGAACTTCTTGAACGTTCTCGCTCGAAGCCAGGAGAGTAGCGGCCAGGCGTGGTGACGCGGACGCTATCAGCCTCACCCAGCGTTGAGCCTCGCCGGCATCGATTGCGAACCGGGTCCGCACCAGATCCATAAGCCTGTTCTCCGAATGGGCAGGCCGGATCATGAGCAGCGTGGTCTCGCAGCCGAACAGATCCTGGGCCGCGCCGCGCACCGGAACCAGATAGGCGACTGCCGCCCCGTGCTCCTCCGTTGCCGGAAGAGGAATGGGGCCGCACAACTGGTCGAGCCGGCCTGCCGTGATCCGTTCCAGGCTCTCGCTCAAGGTGCGCTGAGCAGCATCATCCGTGAGGGCAATCCGATCGCCGGCCCTAACGCTCACCTGGGACAGCCGGTCCTCCATGGCCGTGTTGCAGGCGAGAAGACGTCCGTTTCCGGTGAGGACGGCCGCCGGGATCTCCATGAACTGCAGGGCGGATACAACGGAGCGCGCCTGCCGCTGCCCGAGGCGGCTGAACAGAAGGGAGGCGCGGGCGAGATGCGGCCTGAGCCTATTGAGCCTTGCCCTCAGCCGGGCGTCCATCGGTCCATGGTGAAGCGAGCGCTCGAACCGTATGGTGATGCGGCCACCTCCGGGGATCTGCATGATGGCTCCAGCAGACCACCCGGCGCCGCGCGGACGGATGAAGTCCCGGTACATCGGAATGGAATCGAGCTCGCCGGGTGCGAAAACCTCGGTCTCGTCGAAGAACCTGAGATGCCGCCGCTGGCTCGTTCTGTCGGACCAGGGATTTCGCAGATGCCAGCCCTCGGCATAAAAGTCCTGCAGGATCGGGCAGAAGCGGTCCGTGGCCACCCAGGACCTTGCACCCTCGCCCGATACAACGCTCATCGAGCCGCCCTCGACCCCTGCGAAAGCCGAAATCTGCTCAAGGACCTGAAACCATCCCTCAGGAATCACAGCCGCTTCATAGATGTCGTTGATCAGCGACCGGTCGCCCCCCAGCATCTGCCCCTCCGTAACGTTGGAGCAGATCATAAACGCTATACCTTCTCATTCAAGCATTTTCCCCTCCAAATGGAGAGGAAGCTTTCACGAGGAAGGCTCTGAGATAGCAGGCTAAGGAGAAGCGGCTTAGAACCGCTCTACCCGGTATGGCTTCGGATCGACCACCGGCGTCTCGCCCGTGATCATCTCGGCGAGCAGGCGGCCGGTCACCGGACCCAGGGTCAGGCCATGGTGGGCATGGCCGAAGCCGAACCACAGGTTCTTGTGCCGGGGCGCAGCACCGATGATCGGCATCATATCCGGGGTGCACGGGCGCATGCCCATCCAGGGCTCCGGATCGACCCGCTCGCCGAGGGGGAAGAACTCCTTGGCGATGGGCTCGGCCCGCCCGAGCTGCACCGGGGTCTTGGGCGCATCGCGATGGGCGAATTCGGCACCCGTGGTGAGCCTGATGCCCTTGGACATGGGAGCCAGGAAATAGCCGCGGTCGAAATCCAGCGTCGGCCGGTTGAGCACCGCATTGCCCTGCGGCTTGTAGTGCATGTGGTAACCACGCTTCACCGCAAGTGGCAGGTTATACCCGAGTTTTGTGGTCACCACGTCGGCCCAGGCGCCGAGCGCCACAACCACCGCGCCGGCCTCCACAACCCCCTTCTCGGTTTGGACACGCCAGCCAGTCGAGGTCTCCTCGAGGGTTCTAGCATCGCCGGCCGAGAGCTCGCCGCCGAGGCGCTCGAACAGGCCCACATAGCCCATGGTCAGCAAATGAGGATCGGACACGGAGGCCGGATCGGTCCAGTGGATGCCACCCTCGGTCTCCACCTTGAGGTGCGGCTCCCGCTCGGCCACCCCTTTCGTGTCGAGGGCAGCGAAGTTGACGCCGAAATCGCGCTTCACGTTCTCCGCGTCGCGAACCTGCTCGTCCATGCTCTTGCGGTCGCGGAAGACCTTCATCCAGCCGGTGGGGCGGATCAGGTGGGTGGAGCCGGACTCCTCGGCCAACGCCATATGCTCGGTGACGCTGCGCTCGATAAGCGGCGCGTACATCCGCGCGATTGCCTTGTGCTGGTTGGGACGGGAATGCATCCAGTACTGCCACAGGAACGGCGCGAGCTTGGGGATGGCAGCCCAGTGATAGTGGGCATCGATGGTGTTGTTCAGCGCATAGCGCAGCAGCGCACCGAAATCGTGGGGGAAGCCGTAAGGGTAGACGCCTTCCCTCTGGATCAGGCCTGCATTGCCGAAAGAGGTCTCCTCGCCGGGCTTGCGCTTGTCGACCAGCAGGACTGAGCGTCCGCGCTTCTGCAGGTGCAATGCAATCGACACGCCGACGATGCCAGCTCCAAGAACAACCACATCCTTACGCATGAAGGCTCTGCCCCATTCCGATCGCATCCCAATCCTGGCACGCGAGACCTGTCTCTTGATGAGGCAATCTTTACTCCCGTTGGCGCAAGGCCGTCCACGGATTTCCCGTGGCAAATGGACCTCTCCCCAGGCAAGTGGTCTTAGACTGGCTCACACCAGCCCATGAACAGCCCTGTTGCGGCGGGTAATGCCTCGTGCTACCGGCGCGGCCATGACACGCCCTCTTCTCATCGCCCCCTCCATCCTCGCCTCCGACTTTTCCAAGCTCGGCGAGGAAATCCGTTCCATCGACTCTGCCGGTGCGGACTGGATCCATATCGACGTGATGGATGGGCACTTTGTGCCGAACATCACCATCGGCCCGGACGTGGTGAAGGCGCTGCGCCCTCACACCAGCAAGGTGTTCGACGTTCACCTGATGATCGCCCCGGTCGATTCCTACCTCGAAGCCTTCGCCAAGGCGGGCGCCGACATCATCAGCATCCACGCTGAGGCAGGTCCGCACCTGCACCGCTCGCTCCAGACAATCCGGGCGCTCGGCAAGAAGGCTGGCGTGGTGCTCAATCCCGGCACCCATGAATCCGCCATCGAGACGGTGCTCGACATGGTGGACCTCGTCCTTCTCATGACGGTCAATCCCGGTTTCGGCGGTCAGGCCTTCATCGGCTCGGTGTGCGACAAGGTCCGCCGGGTGAAGGCCATGGTGGGCGACCGCGACATCGACATCGAGATCGACGGTGGCGTGACGGTCGAGACGGCCCCGCTTGTCGCCGCCGCCGGCGCCAATGCGCTGGTCGCGGGCTCGGCCACCTTCAAGGGCGGCCCTTCGGCCTACGCCGCCAACATGGCAGCCATTCGCGAGGCCGCCGCAAAGGCGCGTTGAGATCGTGGGGTGATCGTGCTACCGCGCGGGCATATCACCCGCGTGGAAGTGAACCGCCATGATCCCCCGTTACAGCCGTCCCGAGATGGTGGCCATCTGGTCGCCTGAGTCCAAGTTCCGCATCTGGTTCGAGATCGAGGCTCACGCCACCACGGCCCTTGCCAATCTCGGGGTCGTGCCAAAGGAGGCGGCGGAGACAGTTTGGGAGAAGGGCTCTAAGGCCACGTTCGATGTGGAGCGGATCGATGCCATCGAGCGCGAGGTGAAGCACGACGTCATCGCATTCCTCACGCATCTGGCCGAGATCGTCGGCCCCGAGGCCCGCTTCGTCCACCAGGGCATGACCTCCTCGGACGTGCTCGACACCACCTTCAACGTCCAGCTCGCCCGCGCCACGGACCTGCTCCTGCGCGACATGGACGAACTGCTCGCCGCCATCAAGCGCCGCGCCATCGAGCACAAGATGACGCCGACCATCGGCCGCTCCCACGGCATCCATGCGGAGCCCACCACCTTCGGCCTCAAACTGGCCCAGGCATATGCGGAGTTCGAGCGCTGCAAGGTCCGCCTGATCGAGGCGCAGCGGGAGATCTCCACCTGCGCCATCTCGGGCGCGGTCGGCACCTTCGCCAATATCGATCCGAGCGTCGAGGAATACGTGGCCGAGCAGATGGGGCTTCAGGTCGAGCCGGTCTCGACCCAGGTCATCCCGCGCGACCGGCACGCCATGTACTTTGCGACGCTGGGCGTGATCGCCTCCTCCATCGAACGGCTGGCAACGGAAGTCCGGCACCTTCAACGCAGCGAGGTTCTGGAGGCCGAGGAGTTTTTCTCGGCGGGCCAAAAGGGCTCGTCCGCGATGCCGCACAAGCGCAATCCGGTGCTCACCGAGAACCTTACGGGCCTTGCCCGCATGGTGCGCGCCTACGCTATGCCTGCCATGGAGAACGTGGCGCTCTGGCATGAGCGCGACATCTCTCACTCCTCCGTTGAGCGCATGATCGGGCCCGACGCCACCGTGACGCTGGACTTCGCATTGGCACGCCTCACGAACGTCATCGACAAGCTCGTGGTCTACCCCGAGAACATGCAGAAGAACCTGGATCGCCTCGGCGGCCTCGTCCATTCGCAGCGGGTGCTCCTGGCGCTGACCCAGAAAGGCGCCTCCCGCGAGGACGCCTATAGGCTCGTTCAGCGCAATGCCATGCCGGTCTGGCGTGGCGAAGGCGACTTCCTCACGCTTCTCAAGAACGATGCGGATGTTACCCGCTACCTTGCTGCGGACGAGATCGAAGCCTGCTTCGACCTTGGTTACCACTTCAAGCATGTGGACACGATCTTCACCCGGGTCTTCGGCGCGGCCGGGGCATGATCTGAGAGCCGGCGAGTGGGAAGCGCTTAAGGCTGGCAAGACATACAGTTGAGACGCAGTTCTTGAACCCGCCTCTGCGGGCCTTTATCTCCGGACCATGAAAACCTCCGATTGCGACATCCTCATCGTCCCTGGCTATGAAAACTCCGGCGTGGACCATTGGCAGAGCCGATGGGAGCGCCAGCTCTCGACCGCGTGGCGGGTCGAGCAGGAAAACTGGAATGCTCCCAACAAGGACGCTTGGGTGGAGCGCATCGCCCGCGACGTGAAGCGCGCCAAGAAGCCCGTGGTGTTGGTCGGTCATAGCCTCGGGGTTCTGGCCATCGCTCACGCGGCCCCGCACCTCGTGACCGGAAAGGTTCAAGGGGCTTTTCTGGTCAGCGTGCCGGATGTGGAGCGGCCAGGATTCATTCCGGCCATCGACCGCGCTTTCGCGCCTATTCCCCGCGACCCGTTTCACTTCCCTTCGGTGCTCGTCGCGAGCCGGAGCGATCCGCACTGCGACTACGAGAAAGCGGAAGACATCGCCTATTCCTGGGGCTCGGCCATCGTCGATGCAGGCGACGCGGGACACGTGAACACGGAAAGCGGCCATGGGCCCTGGCCGGAAGGGCTGATGCGTTTTGCGGGCTTCCTGAAGCAGTTGTGAGCTCACGCTGCTGTCATTTCCGGGCTCACCTCGGAATGACAGGGAAATGCACATGACGAAAAGTTCATGCGGCAGTCACGTCGGCGAGAGCGGGATCGGGTCAATCTGATCCCTATCGACACCACGGAGGACATCCGCATGAAGACCATCGCCACCATCGCACTTGCCGCTCTGCTGGCCGGCTCCGGCACCTATGCCGTCGCGCAGCAGGCGCCCGCTCCCGATGCGCCGGCGGCCACTCAGGATCAAGGGCGGCAGGAACGCCGTCCCCGCATGAGCCAGGACGATTTCAACCGCCTCGTCGACGCCCGCATTGCGGCGATTAAGGCAGGCCTGAAGCTCACCCCCGATCAGGAGCGCCTCTGGGCGCCGGCGGAAACCGCCATCCGCTCTGCTGCCGGCGAGCGTTACTCCCGTCGCGATCAGCGCGCCAGCCGTGACCAGCGCCAGTCCATGGACTTCATGCAGCGCCTGGAACGGCGCAGCAGCACCATGACGGAAGGCGCCCAGCGCTCCACCGCCGTGGCAACCGCTCTTCGCCCCCTGTGGGACACGTTCAGCGAGGATCAGAAGCGGATTGCGCCGCGCCTCATGCGCGAAGTTGTGGATGGTGACGGGCCGCGCTGGCGCGAGCGTGGCAGACGCGGGGGCCGAGACGGACACCATGGGCGTATGGCGCAGCACCATCGTGGAATGGATCACCACGGCAGGATGGGCCACGGCGGCTCGCAAGGCTCAACTCCGCAACAACGGTAAGCGGATGACCGCTGCCCTAAGCAAAAAGGCCGCCCATTGGGCGGCCTTCTTATATCTCGAAACCGGCTTCGCGGCAATTAGCGCGAATAGAACTCGATCACGAGGTTCGGTTCCATCTGCACCGCATACGGCACCTCGGAGAGGGTCGGGATGCGGGTCATGCGGGCGGTCATCTTGGAGTGATCGACCTCGATGTAGTCCGGAACGTCGCGCTCGGCGAGCTGGCTCGCCACGACGACGACCTCAAGCTGCTTCGACTTGTCCTTCACCTCGATCACATCGCCGGCCTTCACGAGGTAGCTCGGGATGTTGACGCGGCGGCCGTTCACCTTCACGTGGCCGTGGTTGACGAACTGACGGGCAGCGAAGGGGGTGGCGACGAACTTCGCGCGGTACACGACCGCGTCAAGACGGCGCTCGAGCAGGCCGACCAGGTTCTCACCGGAGTCGCCCTTCTGGCGGATCGCCTCAGCATAGTAGCGGCGGAACTGCTTCTCGGTGATGTTCGCGTAGTAGCCCTTGAGCTTCTGCTTGGCGCGCAGCTGCGTGCCGAAGTCGGACATCTTGCCCTTACGGCGCTGGCCATGCTGGCCCGGGCCATATTCGCGGCGGTTCACAGGGCTCTTCGGGCGGCCCCAGATATTCTGACCCATACGGCGGTCAAGCTTGTGCTTGGCCTGAATGCGCTTCGACATCGCTGTTCCTCTTTGTTGTCGAATTTGCGAGGAACGCGCCCTCCTCTTCCCCTCATCCCGAGGAGGCCCAAAGGCCGTCTCGAGGGACAGGACGACAGGCCGACAGGAGCCGGGCCACGGGAGCGTAAAAAGTAACGCGGCCCAGAAGGACCGCGCGACGGGGAGGACTTAGGAGAAAAATGCGGGAAAGTCAATGAGCATCTGGTCAT
>JALYFY010000362.1 GCA_030777385.1 Pseudomonadota bacterium
TGATCGAGCAGCAGATGATGGAGCGCGGCTATCTCGACAGCCGTGAGATGTCGAACATGTTCAACCTGCTGCGCTCGAACGACCTGATCTGGGCCAACGTGGTCAACAACTACCTGATGGGCAGCAAGCCGCCGGCTTTTGACCTGCTGTACTGGAACAGCGACGGCACCCGGATGGCTCGTGCCGCCCATAGCTGGTACCTGCGTAACACCTATGTTGAGAACAATCTGATCGAACCGGGCAAGATCCGGCTTAAGGGCGAGGCGCTTGATCTTGGCCGCATTCGCCAGGACACCTATGCGGTTGGGGCGGAGAAGGACCACATCGTGCCTTGGGATGCAGCCTGGCGCATCACACAGCTGTTCGGCGGGAACGTGCGGTTTGTCCGCGCCTCAAGCGGCCATATCGCCGGGATCATCAACCCACCGGGTGGCAAGGGAGCTTACTGGACCTGGGAGACTGGAGCGGCAGCAGCGAGCGATCCCGAGCAGTGGCTGCAGGACGCCAGCCGCCATGATGGGAGCTGGTGGCCGGACTGGACAGCCTGGCTTTCTACCCGCTCCGGCCGGAAGAGCACGCCGCCACTGATGGGCAGCGGGAAGTACCCGCCCCTGCAGGATGCGCCCGGCACTTATGTCATGGAAAAGTAGAGCGGCGGAGGTAAACTCTACAAAGGCATCTTCGATGTATAAGTGACAGAGTTCGATCCATCAGCTCACCAAGCTTATTATTTGCTGGGCTAAGCAATATTCTGGAACTATTCACCAGAGCACCAGTTGACCTATGCTGCACTGCAGCATACTGTCTCGATTGCTCTGTTGTTTGAAATATTCCACAGAGCGCGAGCCGCCGGGCCAAGCGTTGCATTACGAGCCCATCCAATCCAGCTGCCGATGCGATTACCGACTCAGCGCTGAAACGTGCGCGAGCTACAAGCATTTGCCAATCACGTGAGGGACTATGACAACGATCCGCCAACTGATCCAGACCAGCCCGGCCCACGCCAACGAGCTCTTCGCCAAGCTCGTCGATACTTCTGAGAATGCAGTGAAGACCCGTGAGAAGCTGTTTGCTGAGCTCAAGGAAGAGCTGGAGCTGCTCGCAAGCCTAGAGGAGCAGCACCTGTTTCCAGTGCTGCGCAAGCACAAGGATCTGAAGGACCTCGTGCGTGAGGCTCTCAACGATAACAAGGCAACCCGCAAGCTTCTGACAGAGCTTGATCACACGCCAAAGGAGAGCGAGGAGTTCGCCACGCGAGTGGCTGAGCTCAGGCGGGTGTTCCAGCAGCATGTCCGGGATGACAAGAAGGAACTCCTCCCAGCTGTTCTGAAGGCCCTGAGCGATGAGGAAGCTGATGCCGTAGTCGAGCGGATCGAAGCCGGAAAGGCTGAGATCGAAGAAGCAAAGCGGGCTGAGGCTGAGGAGCGTCGGGCCGAAGCCCGACGCGAGCGCGAGAAAGCTGAGGCCGAGCAGGCCAGGATCGAAGCCACTGAGCGTGCAGAGGCGGAGGAGCGCCGCGCGGCAGCCCGCCAGGAGCGTGAGGATGCCAAGCGTGTGCGGCAGGCAGCTGAGACGGTTGTGAACACCGCTTGGGCGGCTCCAAGGACTGCCCAGCAGGCTGCAACGGCAGCCCAGGAGGTGGTGCGGAGCGGCGTTAGCACAGGCGCGGAAGTAGCGCAGCGCATGACAGATCAGCTCGCGGAGGTATCTGGGGCAGCCCGCCAGCGCACACAGCAGCTGACCGAGCGTGCGACGCAGAACCTGCAGGCAGTCACCCAGTCCAGCGCAATACTCGCTCGGGGCGTCCAGGAGGCTTCAGGTGAGTACCTGGAGATGGTCCAGGAGAGGGTGCAGAAGAACCTGGATGGAGTGAATGCGTTAGTCCGCTGCAGGAGTCTGCCGGAACTCCTTGAAGTGCAAAGCTCGCTTTTCCGAGATAATCTGGAACTCACCCTCACCAACAGCCGCCGGATCACGGAGCTATCCGCCCGTGTCGCCGAGACCGCGGCCCGGACGGCCACGGCTGAGGCCGACCGGAGCGCCAACCGCGCCGCGTAGTCCTACCTGATTGGCCTCGCAGCGATGCGCCCGTGGTCCAGAGCCAGGGGCGCATCGCATTTTCAGGCCTCGTACGACATTAAAGATGGACAGCCTATCGCTTGATGCTGGAGCAAGATGTCAGATGAAGATCACCATGGATGTTGAGTGCACGCCTGAGGAGGCACGAGCCTTTCTAGGACTGCCGGATGTGAAGCCCATGCAGGAACAGCTCATGCGAGAGGTGCAGGACCGCATGACCGCAAACATCCGGGCTATGGAGCCTGAAGCCATGCTGAGAACTTGGCTGCCGGCCACCCTGAAAGGGTTCGAGCAGATGCAGGAGATCTTCATGGCCCAAATGACAGGCACAAAACGGGAGTAGGTGAAGCCAAGTGCTGAACTGCCAACTTTGAGCCTCCATTGCTGAGAATTATACCGCTTCACCGGGGCTCGCGTCCTAGGACGGAGCATCGCTCGACCCGATCCTCGGCAGCAAGATGGTAGGTCCAAACGGGGACCTTATGTCCCGCTCTGATGATTACCACATCCCAGCTTGGTCATTGTGCGTTGCACAAATTTATCGCACACTGCTTGGCTCGAAAGCGTTTCCGTATGCGCTAGTCTCACCTCGTCAGCAGCAATCGCTTGGGAAAGAGAGAACCCCATGGGTCAGAGGTTCTGTCCACAGTGTTCCTGCGACGCGGCATCCGTTCTGAGCTTTACTACGGATGATCTTAACTTCGCGGCTGCTGTTCAGTGCCACGTCTGCGGCTTCGAACAGCCCACCGACCGTGGCTTTGAGGACGAGCAGACCGCCCGCGAGGCCGCAATTCACGCTTGGTTTGAGGGAACCGAGCCTTTCCCCTCACCTACTCGTGTGTGACTCCAGCGCTGATCTCCTGTCACCAGGATGCTGATGTGCAGCTGCCACAGCTCGCGCTTGAGAGCCTCAGGGCAGCCTGACGGCAGGTCTGACCCAAACATCTGGCGAACTGCGCCGGGTCTCAGCTCATGACCGATCCTCACCTTTAATTGGCAGAACCGCTCCGGCACGAGGAACCGTTGCACACTTGCACGACAAGGAAGGAGGTAGAGCCTCTCCGCTCAAAAACTCAGATGAGTCCTTACCGAAGATCGTGGTAGCTATACGGTTGCTAGTCCGATCCAGGCTTGTCTCAATGCGCCGGTAAGCCATTGAGTGTATTGGTGAGCGCGCTGGGACTCGAACCCAGGACCCCCAGATTAAAAGTCAGGTGTCAACTCTTTCCTGGAGATCGACCGCAGTAGATAGTCGATACCAAACCATTGATATCTCTAAATATCTGTTAGCTCGGCTTGCATTTTTCTGGCTACCTATTTTCGTCCCAGGTAGCCAAGCGCGAGCCCCGCCCCATGCCCAGCTGCAAACTCACCAAGCGCATCATCGACGCCTTGCCCTCGCCTGTAGGCCAGGACGGCGACGAGCTTGGCAAGATCCATGGCGCTGCCGCCACCGAAGCCGATGACGAGACTGGGCTGCGCCTGTTCGGCGGCCGCGAGGGCAGCCTCGAGGTTGGGAACGTCCGGCTCCGGCCTGACCGTGCCGAACACCGTCACCGCGCCCTTCAAGGCCAGTGCATCCACGCGACCCGCGTTGAAGGCATCGGTCACGACGAGGATGTTTCCAAGATCCTGTTCCCGTGCCCAGCGGCCTGACATCGATGCGGTCCCGGCTCCGAATTCGATCACGGGCGGACGCTGGATGGCGATCGGGGTCGCGAGATCCGTGGCAGCGGAAGGCTTGTGTGCGTGGATGTTCATGGCCTGGCCCCTTCTACGCTGCATTCTCGGCAACGGCGGCACGTACCGCTGCCAGCTTCTCGGCGTATTCGATCGCCTCGATGAGGCTGAGTTCGTTGGCGATACCCTTGCCGGCGATGTCGAAGGCGGTGCCGTGGTCGACCGAGGTGCGGACGATCGGCAATCCCAGCGTGATGTTGACCCCCGACAGGGCATCCCACGTCCCGGTCTGCGGGTTCACGTTGAAGCCCAGTAGCTTGACCGGGATGTGCCCCTGGTCGTGGTACATCGCCACGACAGCATCGTACTGGCCGGCCCTGAGCTTCACGAAAATCGTGTCGCCCGGCACGGGGCCCACCACGTCGAAACCATCCGCCACGGCCTTGGCGATCGTCGGCGTGGAGACGTCATCGTCCTCCGTGCCGAAGAGACCGCCCTCGCCGGCATGGGGATTGAGCGCTGCCACTGCGATCCGGCGGCGGCCCAGATCGAGTGCACGCAGGGCCTCGTCCGTGCGCTCGATGACGTAGCGCAGCCGCTCCGGCGTGAGCTTGCCGGGCACGTCCTTGAGGGCGACATGCGTCGTGACGTGGCTCACCCGCATGTTGCCGTGGGCGAGCATCATCACCGATCCCCTTGCGGCCGTGAGGCTCGCCAGCATGTCGGTATGGCCTGCGAACCTGTACCCGGCCTTGTTCAGCGCCTCCTTGTTGAGCGGTGCGGTGACGATGCCCTGGATGCGGCCGGACTGTGCCAGGCGCACACCCCTTTCAACCGCCAGATAGGCAAAGCGCCCGCCATCGGCAGAGAGCACGCCCGGGCGGATCGGCTCGCCTTCCGGTCCCGCCTGCAAGCTTGCGAGGTGGGGCCAGGCGTCTCCCTCCGCGACCTCCGGGATGTCCAGCTCGGCATCGAGCATGCGGCGGGCCTCATGGAGGGCGGGGTTGCTGCCGATGACGAGCAGGCGAAGGTCGCCGGCTGCCAGCCTGCCCTTCAGTGCGAGACAGGCCTTGACGATGATCTCCGGACCGATGCCGGCCGGGTCGCCCATGGTGATGGCGAGATGTGGTTTCATGCTACCGCTCCGGCAAGTGGCGCGGGCGTGCCCGCAATGATCTGTTTCAGGAGGTCGGGACCGCCGAAGGCCCCGGATTTGGAGACGACCGTGACACCGTCCCAGCGCCCGCCGCGAAGGATCGAGCGCGGCACGCCGGGCGTGATCTCGCCGATGACATCGAGCCTGTCCGCATCGAGCGTCTCGCAGATGCCGCGAAGCGTCTCCCCGCCCGCGGCGATGAGCGTACCGGGCTTGTCCAGCGTGGCGAGCAGCCCCGCGAACCGGGTCGCGATGAGTGCGGCGGCATCGCGCCGTGGGGTCCCTTCCGGAAGGTCGACGCTGGCAAACGCGACGCCGTCAACGGCCAGACGGCCCGCAACCGCTCCGTCGTGGGTTCCCGGCACGGCGACAGGGCTATGCTGCGCTCCGAGTCGGGCGAGCTGTTCCCGCGCGACCGGATGCTCGCTCCCGATCAGTCCGAGGATCGGGCGGCTGAGAGATCCCGCCTGGACCCTGCGCTGCATGCCCATCGAGCGGGCCAGGGCGGCGGCAAGCCCGCCGCTGCCGACCCAAAGCACGTCATCCAATCGTTCGGCCGCGGCGACGATCGCATCGAGGTCGTCGTCGCTCTCGGCATCCCACAGGCTGATGCCGTCGGGCATGTCGCTGCCCGCCCGCACCGGAGTGACGTCATGGCCGGCTTGGGCGAGTTCCGATTCCAGGTCTGCGGCGACCGGCCGCCAGTCGCCTTCCGAGAGCACACCTTGTCGTCCCGCGCGTGTGACGCGCCCCTGGGCGGGAAAGGCCGGTGCGATGATGCAGTGGGCCGGCTTGAGCAGGTCGAGAATGGCCGAGAGCTCGACCGCTTCGTGACCCCGCAGGAGGCTGTCGACCTTCTTGAACGCGAGGCCGGCGCCCTTGGCCCAGAGAGCGCGTCCTACGGCAAGCACGGATGTCCGGGCGTCTTCGGCCTGCATCTCGCGCGACCGGCTGTCCAGTGCGACGGCGCCGGACACGGGCACCCCGCCGCGCCAGGACACTCCGATCGGTTTCGCAGGCGCGGCGAACGCGGCCGCGCTGTCGAGTGCGCCGGTCAGATCGTCCGCGAGCAGGCGCAAGGGCTGCCGGCGCATTGCCATCTCACCCTCCCCTGACCGCGGACAGCAGCGTGCGGGCTCCGCGCGCGATGATCGTGGTGTCATTGGCAACGCCGACGAAGTCGATGCCCTGCGCGACGCGGCGCACCGCCTCGGCTTCGTTGTTGGTGAGGTAGCCGGCTGGCTTGCCGATGGCCTTCAGGCGGCTGAAGCCATCGTCGATGGCCGCCTGCACTTCGCGAGCTTGGGTGTTGCCGAGATGACCCATCGAGGCGGCGAGATCCGCCGGACCGATGAAGACGGCATCGACGCCGTCGACCTGCGCGATGGCCTCGATCTGCGCCAGGGCCTCGGTCGTCTCGATCTGGACGATGACGCAGATCTCATCCTGTACCTTGGCAAAGTAGTCGGGGATCAGCCCGTAGGCGGCCGCCCGCGAAGAGCCCGATACACCACGCACCCCGTGGGGAGGATAGCGGGTGTAGCTGACGGCGCGGGCCGCCTCCTCGGCGTTCTGGACGTAGGGGAAGAGCAGCGTCTGGGCGCCGAAATCGAGCCAGCGCTTGACGAGCACCATGTCGTTCCAGGCCGGGCGCACGATCGGCTCGGCCGGAAGCGCTGCCATGGCCTGAAGCTGTGCGACGACCTGCGACGGCTCGTTGGGGCTGTGCTCGGTGTCCAGGAGCAGCCAGTCGAAGCCGAGCTGGGCGAACATCTCGGTGAGCGCCGGACTGGCCAGCGTCGAGAAGATGCCCAGTTGCTGACGCTGCCCGAGATCGCGCTTGAAGCGGTTCGTTCTGACTTCGACCATTACCCCGTCCTGTTGTCTGAGGTCCTGGACGGCTTCGGAAGAGGGTGCCTGACAAGGCGGTTTCCAAGCGTTTCCTGAAGCCGGCCTCTGCGGACCGTGAAAGGCGTTAAACTCCTTTCTCGAACACTTGTCAACATGTTGTAATTAAGAACGACATTGAGACGTCGATTTCCGGGTCAAGCGGCATGAAGTGGCCCATAAACCTTGACTCACTTGTAATTATTTGTAAAAGATGTCCCATGGATGACACAGTCAAATCACAGGCCGCAGACCCGACATATCCCTCGCCTCTGGTGCAGCGCGTGCATCATCAACTGCGCGCCCGGATCGCATCCGGGGAATATGCTGCAAATACCCGCCTCCCCGGCGAGCACGATCTTGCTGCGCTCTACGGGGTCTCGCGACCCGTGGTCCGGGAGGCCCTGCGGCGGCTGCGCGATGACGGCTTGGTGGTCTCGCGGCAGGGTGCCGGTACCTTCGTGC
>JALYFY010000363.1 GCA_030777385.1 Pseudomonadota bacterium
GCCCGCGCGGTCCGGTCTCGATCGATCCGCAGACCCGCGACATCGTGCAGAACATCTATGTGCGCAAGGTGGAGCGGGTGAACGGGGAGCTCTACAACGTGGAGTTTGCCACGATTGCCAACGTCAAAGACCCGGTGAAGGCTGCCAAGTCCAACTGATCGCCACGCCAGGGAAGCGTCGCAACCTAAGCGGCGCTTCCGCTTTTGAGTTTTCTCGGAGAACGCGGTGCTGACCATTCTCTTCGATGGCATAGCCTACGGCATGCTGCTGTTCGTGCTGGCCTGCGGGTTGGCCGTCACGCTCGGCCTGATGAACTTCGTCAACTTGGCCCATGGCGCCTTCGCCATGGCGGGCGGATACGTCACGGCCGTTCTGATGAACCGGCATGGCGTGCCGTTCCTGGCAACTCTTCCGCTCGCCTTCATCGTTCCGGCATTGATCGGCCTCGTGCTCGAGAGAACCCTCTACAAGCGGCTCTACGCCAGAAGCCATCTCGATCAGGTCCTGTTCTCCATCGGCCTCGTGTTCATGGCGGTGGCCGCCATCGACTACAGCATGGGATCCCAGCAGCAGCTGATCCAGCTACCCTCTTGGCTTCAGGGCCGTGTCGAGATCCTTGGCGTCCAGGTCGGCCTCTACCGCAGCTTCATCATCGCGGTCTGCGGCGCCCTTGTGGTCGGCCTGCAGCTCATTCTCACCAAGACGCGTTTCGGCAGCCGCCTCAGGGCCGCCGTGGACGATCCACGCGTCGCCCGCGGGCTCGGGATCAATGTGAGCCTGATCTTCGCCGCCACCTTCGCGGTCGGGTCCGGCCTGGCGGGTTTGGGCGGAGCATTAGGCGCGGAGATACTGGGGCTCGATCCGACCTTTCCGCTCAAGTTCATGATCTACTTCCTGATCGTCGTCACGGTCGGCGGCACCACGAGCATCACCGGCCCGTTCCTGGCCTCCCAGCTGCTCGGGATCGCCCATGTGGCGGGCAAGTACTACGTGCCGAGCGTGGGCGCCTTCATGATCTACACGCTGATGATCGTCGTTCTCGTTCTTCGCCCGCAAGGACTCTTCGATCGTGCCCGCTGACCCAACAGGAAACACTCCGATGCAGTCGAACACTGCCGATTCCGTCAGGGCATCCTTGAGCCGGCGAGGGCGATGGAAGATCGGCGAGATCGCCTTCTGGCTCGTGGCGGCCTCCACCCTGTTCCTCCTGCCCGAGCGCCACCTGATCCTGAACGAGATCGCGATCATCGGCCTCTTTGCCCTCTCCCTCGATCTCATCCTCGGCTATGCCGGCATCGTGTCCCTGGGCCAAGCCGCCTTCTTCGGGCTGGGCGCATATGTGGCGGGAATTCTCGCAAGAGATGGGTTCGCCGATCCGCTGCTGGGATTGGGCGTGGCGGCTGTTGCCCCAGCCATCCTGGGCTTCGTCACCAGCTTCCTCGTGCTGCGCGGCTCGGACCTGACCAAGCTAATGGTAACCCTGGGCGTGGCGCTCGTTCTCGGCGAGATCGCCAACCAGACGTCCTGGCTCACGGGCGGCGCCGACGGCCTTCAGGGGATTGCCATGGGGCCGATCCTCGGCCTGTTCGAGTTTGATATCTTCGGCACGACCGCCTATACCTACAGTCTCGTGGTGACGTTCCTGCTCTTCGTCGTCGCCCGCCGGATCGTGGTGTCGCCTTACGGTTTGTCATTGCGCTCGATCCGCGACAACGCCCTCAGGGCCCGCGCTGTCGGCATTCCCGTCAACCGCCGACTCGTGGCGATCTATACCCTTTCGGCCGCCTATGCGGGCGTGGCCGGCGCCCTGCTGGCGCAAACGACGCAGTTCGTATCACTCGATGTCCTTGCCTTCCACCGCTCCGCAGACGTGATGCTGGTGCTGGTAATCGGCGGGGTCGGCTATCTCTATGGCGGGCTGATTGGCGCCATCATCTTCAAGGTCCTGCAGGACGTGATCTCGGCCTGGACGCCGCAATACTGGCAGTTCTGGATCGGCCTGATCCTGGTGCTGATCGTACTGGCGGGCCGGGAGCGCCTGACGGAGAGGATACGCGCTCTGTGGCCGCGCTCGAGAGGCCAGCGCCTGGAACGGCCGCAGCCCTTGGCAACCGCTCCGGCCCGGGAGATCTGACATGACACCAGCTCTCGAAACGAAGGGTCTCCTAAAGCGCTTCGGCGGCCTTGTAGCCACGGACAACGTGACATTCCGCCTGGAGCAGGGCGCGCGTCATGCCCTGATCGGCCCGAACGGCGCCGGCAAGACCACCTTCATCAACCTGCTCACGGGCGTGATCAAGCCGACAGCCGGTCAGATCCTCCTGCAGGGCGAGGACATCACCGGGTTGCGATCGGAACTGCGGGTGCAGCGGGGGCTTGCCCGCACCTTCCAAATCAACCAGCTCTTTCCCGCCATGACTCCGCTGGAGACCCTCGGCCTTGCCGTGTCAGAGCGGATGGGCGGCGGGCGTGACTGGTGGCGGGTGATCGGTAGCAAGACGGCCATCGTCGACGAGATCGTCGAGATTGCGCAGCGCTTCCGGCTGACAGACGTTC
>JALYFY010000364.1 GCA_030777385.1 Pseudomonadota bacterium
CGCCTCGCCTGTCCGCACCCCCCGCGGCCGCGACATCCTGGCCGCCTGCGGCCAGCTCAAGAGCGAGACTGAAAAGCTGCGCGCCCGCGCCCGCATGATGGCCGAACAGGGCATCGGGGCCGAAGGCGTCTATGCGGTGCGGGACGGGGAATAAATCCGAATGGGCACCGCACGGACCTAATCATGCGGTGCTTCAATTCTGCAAAGCCAGCTGGCAGATGGGCTGAAGCTCCTTAGCTTAAGAGCCATGATCCGCTGGCTTGTTCTCATCCCCTTCGCGCTCCTCATCGCCATCGGCGTGAGCGGCACCTTCTTCCTCATCGCGTCTATCGTCGATCCTGTCATGGCGGTGCTGACGGGCGATACGCTCTTCGTCGGCTTCTGGTCCCTGCTCGATGCGGTGTTTTCCGCCGAGGATCCTGGACCCATCGTGGAGGATGCGTTTCTGGCTGTCGGACGGATCATGTTCACGCTGCTGATCTTCCCGCCGCTTCTCATCGCAGTCATCAGCGAGGTCTTGGGCATGCGCAGCCCCCTCTGGCACACGCTTGCCACTGCGGTGCTGACGGCGGCCGTGCCGTGGATCCTGCGCGGGGATGCCCGTATCACCACGCCTGCGGAGCTGCATGTGAGCCTCGTGCTCGGGCTGACCGGAGCTGTCGCGGGCTTCGTCTACTGGGCCATCGCCGGGCGCGAGCCCGTGCGTCCCAATCCTACCGCGTCGATGTCGTCAGGATCTTGATGGCGAAGACCGAGAACAGGCCCGCGAAGGAATAGTCGATCCCGCGCATGAATTTCGGGTGGCCGCGCAGGAGCGCGATCACCTTGTCGGCACCCAGGATCATCAGGACGCCCATGGGGGCGGTCAGCACGATGAAGTAGAGCCCGAGGAACAGGAGCTTGTCGGCGGCATAGGGGTCTGCGGCGTTCACGAATTGCGGCAGGAAGGTCACGAAGAACAGCACCACCTTCGGGTTCGTGAGGTTGATGCCCACGCCCATGAAGAAGGTCTTCCAGAACGAGACCTCCGCCCTTCCCTCCTCCTTCACGTTCAACGCCGAGCCGTTGCGCACCGCGTCGAATGCCATCCACAGCAGGTAGAGCGCGCCGATAACTTTAAGGACCGTGAAGGCGGTGACCGAGGCAGCGAGCAGGGCCGAGAGGCCGAGCGCCGCCAGCAGCGTGTGGACGCCGCAGCCGGCCATCGCGCCCAGCATCGCGGCCATGCCGGCCTTGCGTCCTCCCGCCATGGTTTTGGCCAGGGACAGGCTCATGTCCGGCCCAGGCGTGATGAAGAGCAGGACGGCAGCCAGCGAATAGGTGAGCAGGGTGCTGAGATCTGGCAGGAAGGTCATCGGTTGGGTCCGTTAGGCAAAGCGGCAGGATCATGCCCTAATCCGATGTGCGCGGCCATAGCAAAGCGGCTTGTTCAAACAGCAGCGCCGCCCCATGTGTTGGTCCGGCAAAAGAACAAGAAGCAAAATGCGAGAAGGACATCCATGAAGGCCTTGCTTTGGCAGACCCGGATCCGTGCCGCCCTCACTGGCTTGATCCTGGCCTTCGGTCTGTCCGCCTGCGGCGTCAACTCGATCCCGACCCTGGAAGAACAGGCCAAGGCCGCTTGGAGCGAGGTGCAGAACCAGTATCAGCGCCGGGCCGAACTCATCCCTGATGTCATCGAGGCTGTGAGGGGATTTGCCCAGCAGGAGCCAGAGGTGCTGACCCAGGTGACCCAAGCCCATGCCCGCGCAACCCAGGTTCGGGTCGACGCATCCACCGTGAACGACCCTGAAAGGTTCCGGCAGTTCAAGGAGGCGCAAAACGAACTCTCGGGCGCCCTCGGGCGCTTGCTTGCGACGGTGGAGCGCTACCCGGAATTGAAGTCCAGAGCGGGCTTCATCGCCCTGCAGTCGCAACTGGAGGACACGGAAAACCGCATCGCGGTTGCCCGGCGCGACCACATCGCGGCCGTGGAAGCCTACAACACGGAGCTGCGCACGATCCCGGGCCGCTGGATCGCCGGGGTTCTCCATCCCGAAGCCAAGCCTATGGAGACGTTCACCGCCGCAAATCCCGAGCCTGCATCGCCGCGGACCTAGCAGCCGCCTTGATGGGCAAGCGGCCTTACAAGGCCATGCTGTAGGA
>JALYFY010000365.1 GCA_030777385.1 Pseudomonadota bacterium
GGCTAAGGCCGCGTAGATGTGCAGCATAAAGGGGTCTGCATCCGCCCCTAGCTCGGCGACAATGAAGGGCACCCGCTGAGCCATCAGCCCGGCGATGAACGCCACATCCCGCGACAGCCGATCCAGCTTCGCCACCAGCACCGGGCAGCGCCGCCTCTTCGCCTCGGCCAATGCCTTCACCAGCTCCGGCCGTCGCTCCAGCGCGTCTGCCCCCTTGCCCGTCTCCTCCTCCCGGAAGGCGGCGGCCACCTCGAACCCCTCCGCCTCACAGAAGCGGGCGATGGCGGCCTGCTGGGCCTCCAGCCCTAAGCCGGAGCGTCCCTGGCAGGCGGTCGAGACGCGGATGTAGGCGACCACGGCCTTGGGCATGGCGTCACCGTCACAAGCAGACGAACGTTTGCCTGTTACATCGGCCCGGCCTCGACGCCCGCCCGCTCCGATCCGGCCCCCTCGCGATCCCGCCTCGCGGATCAGGCAGGAAACCGGCCTCTTGGTGCTGTTCGGAGTTCGTCGCCAGGGCTATTCTATCTACGAAATGCGGGCAGATGGACTGCCTATCTGGGGAATGCCGGGTAAGAGCCAGTGGCAAGCTACACTCTGACTGAGGGAGAGTAGGAGCCGCCCATGACACTATTCGACGAGCGTGAACGAGCGTTCGAGGGGATGTTTGCTCACGAACAGGAAATGCGCTTCAGAGCGTTGGCTCTTCGCAACAAGCTCCTGGGACAGTGGGGCGCTGAACAGCTGGGGCTGAGCGGACAGGCGGCAGTGGATTACGCTCACGAGATCAGGAGCAAGACCGTCGCAGCCGGAGGAGATGAGGCGTTGGTGGTGAAACTCCGCGGGGATCTCGCAAGTGCTGGATTGGAAACGTCAGACGTCCAGATCCGTACCAAGATGACCGAGCTGATGGCGCAAGCCGTGTTGCGGATAAAGGCGGACGCGCTAACGGTTCGGCCCTAGTGAGCCTCTGGCAGCGAGGTAGCCGATCACAGGCGTCACCGGGCTCTGCGCCCTCGTGACCAGCGGCCACGCGGCCACGCCGCCGAGCCCCGCCATGAACGCCCGCCGCCTCATTCGATCCTCCCACCGGATCGGATTAGAGGAGCTACCCTACTCCAGCCCAAACAGGCGTGACGAGGACGTTTCCATTTACGGGAATGAGGTCCTTCGCGCGGATGCCATTCGCGGCTCGGTTCGGCAGCGGCCCGAGGATCTCACCTTCCGGCTGATCGAAGCCGAGAAGGAGGCCGCTGTCGCACCTGTGCTCCGGGAGAGCGTGGAGGCCTTGAGGCAGGCGCTGGACAGCGAGCGGCAGCATAAGGCTGAGCTGCGCCGAGAGCTGGAGCGGCTGTCACGGCCCTGGTGGCGGCTGGCGGGCTAGAACTCCCTCCGCATCCAGAAGCTAGGAGTTTCGCACGGCCTCGATACTCCTGGCAGGGCCAGCGGGACGCGCCATGCTCCGCAATTCCGCGAGGGATTGCCTGAGCACCATCCACGCGCCTTGGAGCGCAAGCCCCGCCATGATCGTGGCCACCACCAGATCGGGCCAACCAGCGCCGGTTCCGAACACCCCAAGCGCCGCCAGCAGAACGGCGAGGTTACCAAGTACGTCGTTGCGGGTGCACACCCACGCCGAGCGCATGTTGGCGTCGCCGCCCCGATGAGCCCAGAGAAGACCGAACGAGGCTGCGTTCGCGGCGAGGGCTGTCACGCCCACAACGCCCATCGTGAACACGTGTGGCAGGGTGCCGTGAACCGCGTGCCAAGCCGTTATCCCGATGACCCATAGGCCGAAGGCGGCCATTGTCGCCCCCTTCGCCACAGCCGCCATGGCCCGGTAGCGCAACGCCATCCCCACCACGAACAGGCTCACAGCGTAGTTGCCGGCATCCCCCAGAAAGTCGAGGGCGTCAGCTTGGAGCGAGGCCGAACCCGCCGCAAGGCCCGCGCCGATCTCAGCCAGGAACATAGCCGCGTTGATCCCAAGCACCGCCCACAGGACGCGCCGATACGCTTGGTTGCCGCGATGGGGATCAGCAGGTTGGTGGTGCTC
>JALYFY010000366.1 GCA_030777385.1 Pseudomonadota bacterium
GTAGAGGGCGTTCGATTTCGGCGCGGTGGCGAGGTAGACCGCTGCCTGGGCGAGCGCCAGCTCCCCCTCCGGCGAGCCGAGGAAATCAAAGGCGTCCTTGGCCGCATTGGCGATGACGAGCGCCTGCGGATCGGCCATGCCGATGTCCTCCACCGCCGCCCGCACCAGTCTGCGGGCGATGAAGAGCCGGTCCTCGCCTGCATCCAGCATGCGCGTCAGATAATAGAGCGCCGCATCCGGATCGGAGCCGCGGATGGTCTTGTGCAGGGCGGAGATGAGGTTGTAGTGCCCCTCCTGCCCCTTGTCATAGATCGGCGCGCGCCGTTGGATGATCTCCTGCAGTTGCTCCGCGTCGAAGATCTCCTCGGGCTTGGCCGAACGCCAGACCTCTTCGGCCAGCGTCAGCACCGCGCGACCATCCCCATCCGCCATGCGCACCAGAGACGCCCTCGCCTCCTCGTCGAGCGGCAGACTTTTGCCCGTGATCTCCTCCGCGCGAACCAGGATCTTCCCGATCGCCTCCTCGTCCAAGGATTTGAACAGGAGCACGCGGGCGCGGGAGAGAAGCGCCGCGTTCAGCTCGAAGGATGGGTTCTCGGTGGTGGCGCCGACCAGGGTGATGGTGCCGTCTTCCATGACAGGCAGGAAGGCATCGAGCTGGGCCCGGTTGAAGCGGTGGATCTCATCCACGAAAAGCAGCGTGCCCTTGCCCGTCGAGCGCCGATGCCGGGCGGTCTCGAACATCTTCTTGAGGTCGGCAACGCCTGAAAAGATCGCCGAGATCTGGTCGAAGTGAAGCTCGGTCTCATGGGCGAGAAGCCGCGCCACCGTCGTCTTGCCGGTGCCGGGAGGCCCCCAGAAGATCAGGGAGCCCAGGGACTTGGAGGAGATCAGCCGGGTCAGGATCCCGTCTGCTCCGACGAGATGATCCTGGCCGACCACCTCGGAGAGCTTGGTCGGCCGCATCCTGTCGGCCAGCGGGCGAGGAGCATTCTGGTCGAGACCGGCGGATGTAAACAGATCGCTCATGATGATCGGGGACTCAAAGGAACTCACCCAACATCAATACCCGATCCGCACGCCGCCGTCCTGCCTATCGGCCAAGCACCGTCGTGAAGACACGCCCGCCCCGGCTGATCGTGATCTCCCAATAGCCGCCGTTGCGGTTGATCATGCGCTCCGCGTCCCTCGTCGACGCTACACGCTCGCCATTGATGGAGACGATCTGATCGCCCCTCTCGAACCCCACGCTGGCAGCAACGCTTCTGTCCTCCAGATCGGCAAGGACGACGCCGTCATCGGCAACCTCGATCTGCAATTCATCCGCCACGGCAGGCGACATGTTCACGAGCGTCGCGCCCGCAAACGGGGTGCGGGTGCGGCCGCGCACCGGCTCCCGAGGAGGGTTCTCCGGTGGGGGCATGAGCCTGACCTGGAGCGTCGTCTGCTTGCCGCCCCGCAGAACGGTGAGCGGGGCCTGCCCCTGAGTGCCCTTCAGGGTGAAGCGGTAGCCGAATGAATCGGGATTATCGACCGGCTGCCCATCGACCGCCAGAATGGCATCGCCGCGCTTGAGCCCGGCTTCTGCTGCAGGTCCCTTGTCATAAACGGAGGTCACGAGCACCCCCATCGGGCGCTCCAGGCCGAGACCTGTTGCAATATCTCCATCCACCGGCTGCAGGCGGGCACCGAGCCAGGGCCGGACCACGTTCTTCGCGCCGCCCCTGGCGGAATTCAGCACCACTCGAACCATGCTGGACGGGACTGCGAAACCGATGCCGACGTTGCCGCCCGAACGCGAATAGATCGCGGTGTTGATGCCGACCACGCGGCCGTTCATGTCGATCAGGGCACCGCCCGAATTGCCCGGGTTGATGGCCGCATCCGTCTGGATGAAGAACTGATAGTCGGAGATGCCAACCTGCGTGCGGGCGAGAGCCGACACGATGCCCTGCGTGACCGTCTGGCCGACTCCGAAGGGGTTGCCGATGGCGAGCACGATGTCGCCCACCTGCAGGGCCTCGGAATCGCCCAGCTCGATGGCCTGCAGGTTCGAGGGATCCTTCAGCTTGAGCACGGCAATATCCGTGCGGGAGTCGCGCAGCAGGATCTCGGCCTCGAACTCGCGGCGATCGGCCAGAGCGACCTTCACCTCGTTCATGTTCTCGATCACGTGGTTGTTCGTGATCACGAGGCCCGACGGGTCCACGATGACGCCCGAGCCGAGGGAGCTTTGCGACCGTCCGCGGGGCACGCCGGGGGCATTGTCTCCGAAGAAGCGGCGGAAGTATTCCTCCATGGCCGCATTCTGCCGGCGCTCCGAGCGGCTGGCATAGACGTTGACCACGGCGCCTGCGGTCTGGCGCACGATGGGCGCAAAGGAAAGCTGGACCTGTGCCTTGCTCTCAGGCGCAACGCGCTGCGTCTGGGCCCCGGCGCCGGCAGGCATCAGGGCCAATGCGAGAGCAATCAACGACAGGCGAAGCGAAGAAAGGCGCATGGCAGGCGAATCCCTTGATCAACAGGGCTCTTCGATAAGACGTGGGATCGGAAACGCCAAGTTCCAAGCCAGCTAGCCCATGAGACCAGCCTGAAAACAAAAAGGGCGGCCCAGAGGACCGCCCTTGATGAAACCTTCTGAACCAGGCGCTTACTCAGCGGCCTCGACGAGCTCGTCCTTCATGGTCGGGCCCGAATCCTGGCCGCGCGCATCCACGTCGCGGTCCACGAACTCGATCACGGCCATCGGGGCGTTGTCGCCATAGCGGAAACCGGCCTTCAGGACGCGGGTGTAGCCACCCTGGCGCTCCTGGTAGCGCGGGCCAAGAACCGCAAACAGCTTCTTGACCATGCCTTCGTCGCGCAGCTGCGACATGGCAAGGCGGCGGGCATGCAGGTCGCCGCGCTTGCCCAGCGTGATCAGCTTCTCGACGACCGGACGCAGGTCCTTTGCCTTGGGCAGGGTCGTGACGATCTGCTCGTGCTTGATCAGCGCAGCC